>NZ_DJIQ01000026.1:23905-99825 GCF_002433705.1 Oceanicaulis sp. UBA6590 | reverse complement strand
TCTTCTCCTGGGCACCATCCTTCCAAGGATGATCGAGACCAAAAAAGCCGCTGCACCCGCAGCGGCTTTTTTCGTTCTGGGCCTGGGCGGTTTTCCAACTTTCCATCATCCGGGATGTGCGCTTAAGTGCATTATAATTCACCCGTTTGATGAATGCCCGAAAGCCTTTAGTCCGATGGCCGAGCTATCTCCGACACTATCCGCTCACACCGGCCGATATCGATACCAAGGGCGAGTTTTATTGTTTCGAGCGGGGTGCCGCCAAGCAAGGCGGCGGGAATGCTTGGGCCACCGTCTTGAAGCACGGGCATTTCGGCTGAGAATATGAGGACAAGAAAAAGGACCTTCCTTAACCTCCCTACACAGATGAAAACACATCGAGTAGTGCAAGATGGCCTATACGAAAACGAGAACTACGGCGGTACGTTGAGCTCGATATATGCAGACTAAGTGGGTATAGCGGATGGCGACAGGATGGGATGGGCACCCGAAATTTTCTGAATTTTCTTATGGATTTGCTCTGACACATGAACTTGTCGGTTGGACCGCGATCGGAGCAGCTCCCGTATTCCCTAGTTTGTTGGAGGAGGGAAAGCCTGGCGGCGGATGGGATGTAAAACTCGATAGACCGGGTTTGCCGCTCTACCTCCAATTCAAGCGTTCGCAATGTATCATTTCTGGCAACGGACGAGAACGCCGGGCTGTCAAGCAGCACATCGGGAACGTTCATTTCAATGATGACTTAGCGTTGCCGTACTATCGCTTTTTTCTAATGGAGAGCTCACTGTCCCAGCAGCATGACTTGCTGCTGGAGTTGGACCACGGGCCGAGCGACGTCTTTTACGCCGCACCCTATTTTCACGAACAACATGAATTTGATACCGCATGGACTGAGAGAGAAGTTACACGGAAAACTGCTTTCATTCGTCCCGCTGAAATTGGTTTCCTCCCAGACGGTAAGCATTCAATTGCATTCGATAAAGCCCACATTGATAGGGCATGGGTATGTTCTAAACCGAAAGAAGTTCCGTGTGTTAGGTCGGACACGCTGCTCTCTGACCTAACTGACAAGATCAAGCGCCATAGGACAAGCGTTAAAGAAGATGCAGTAGGCTGGATTGATGAGCTACAAACACGCTTTCGTCAGGGTGTTGAACGTCATGAACATAGAGTTAAGGACTTCCTTCGTCGTGAAGCACTCAAAGCTGAACAAGAAAGCATTGAGCGCCTCGGGTCGAGAGCGAGAGTGCCCGATATTTTTAGCTCTCAAAGAGAAATAGCGTTTCAGCAGCCACCTAGCGCAGATAGAGGCTATATAACACCTCGTCTTGTACCGCCTCTCGAAATCGAACGTTCCTCGATTTCCGACCTAAGTGATATAGTTGAGGCATCTGAAATCGCGTCACGTTTTTTTGGGTTACAGCTCTTTGTTGTTCAAGAGCGCGAATAGAGGTGCCAATAACCTTAAAAGTTTGACCACAGCGTCGCCCACGATTTGGCACGTGAAGTTTAATATCGCACCATGTACCAAGCGAACGTGAAAACATGTCATTTTTTATTTGAGACCATTGAAAAGATTCAAAAAATCTCCCGCGCTCTTCTCCTGGGCACCATCCTTCCAAGGATGATCGAGACCAAAAAAGCCGCTGCACAAGCAGCGGCTTTTTTCGTTCCGGGCTTCGTCGCCCTAACCCCCCGCGCACTGCGCCTTTTTCAGGGCCTGCTCGCGCAGATGGTTCAGCGCCTCGATCCAGGGTTTGAGGTCCACATCTCCTTCGCTGGCCATGGCGTGCACGCAGGCGAGGGCGTCCGTGGCCTGCGCCTTGAGGGCGCGGCCCTGATCGGTCAGGCGGATGCGCACCACGCGCTCGTCCCTGGGGTCGCGCGTGCGGGTGAGATGGCCCATGCCCTCAAGACGTTTCAGCAGCGGGGTCAGCGTGTTGGTGTCCAGATACAGCCGCTTGCCGAGCGCCCCCACCGTCACATCATCGGTTTCCCACAGCGCCAGCAGCGCAATGTATTGCGGATAGGTCAGCCCGAGCTTGCTCAAGTAAGGCCGGTACATGCGGTTGATCGCGGTGTTGGCCGAATAGATCGCAAAGCACAGCTGGTCATCCAGCGTGGCGAGGTCGGGCGTGTTGGGGGCGGAGGCGCTCATGCTCTGATCCGTGGTGAATAATCGCACACGACAATATCGCGGCGTCTTGACGGCGGCAAGACGGTGATTATATCGTGCCCAGTAATATCGCACACGATATAAAGGAGCGACCTCATGTCCATTCTTTACACCGCTCGCGCCAGCGCGAACAAAGGCCGTCAGGGCCGCGCCTGGTCCGATGACGACCGGCTGGATGTCCAGCTCTCCACCCCGGCCGCGCTGGGCGGTGATGACGGTCCGGGCACCAATCCCGAGCAGCTCTTCGCAGCCGGTTACGCCGCCTGTTTCATGAGCGCGATGGGTCTGGTGGCCCAGCAGAACAAGCTCAAGCTGCCTGAGGGCGCCAAGGTCGAGGCCGAAGTGGGCATCGGTCCGCGCGCCGAAGGCGGTTTCGGCCTGGAAGTGACCCTGATCGCGCACCTGCCGGGCGTGGATGACGCGCAAGGTCAGGATCTGCTGGAGAAGACCGAGCAGGTCTGCCCCTATTCCAACGCCACCCGCGGCAATGTGAAGACCACGCTGAAGCTGGGCTAGACCGCGAGTTCGGGCAGGGCGCGTTCCGGCGCCCTACCAGCCATAGCGAAGGCCGGCCCGGGCGCCCACGCGCCCGGTCTGGTCGCCATAGCCCACGCCCATATTGGCGGACAGGCGCGTATTGATGCGCGCTGTGGCGGTCACCGCCAGGGCGTTCGAGCCGTCATACAGCCCCCAATTGGCGGTCAGCGCGAAATTTTCGTCCGACTGCAGCCAGCTTGAGCCCGCCAGCGCATTGGCGATGGCGATGCCGTCAGACTGGACGGTCATCTGGCTCGACAGCGAATTGAACTGGCTGGCGAGGTCTTTCACGTCCAGCTGAAGCGCGCTGACATCCGTGCGCAATCCGGCGATGGCCGAGGCGTTCAGGTCGATATCCGTCCGATTGCTCGCAATCTGACCGCGATTGAGCACGATGTCCGACCGGTTGGCGATGATGTCGCCCTGATTCAGGGCGATGTTCGCGGTATTGGCGTCAATGTCGGACCGGTTATCGGCGATGTTGGCGGTATTGACGTCGATATCCGTACGGTTGCTGGCGATGCTGGCGGTGTTGGCGTCAATGTCGCTGCGATTGGTGGCGATGGCGCCGGTATTGGCGTCCACATCCGCCTGACTGGCGCCCCCCGTCGCGCCCAGCGCCGCCAGTTTGGCGTCCAGGGCCGCGATGGCGCTGGTATTGGCGGAGACGGAGGACTGGTTGGCGGAAATGCCTCCCGTATTGGTGGTGACGCGGGATTTGAGATCGGTGAGGTCCGATTGCAGGGCGCTGAGATCCGCATTCGTGGCGCTGCCCGACTGAAGGGCCGAGATGGCGGACGCATTCGACGCGATCTGGGTCAGGGCGTTCGGGTCATAGGCGATATTGCCCGAGGCATCCGTTGTCAGCACGCCGGCGACCGGGCCCTGTGCGGCGCTGGAGGCGGCGCTTGTCACGCCGCTGACTGTCAGGGTCTGGGTGTTTGCGCCCAGAACGATCTGATCCGCACGCGTTGTCACGACGCCGCTGCCCAGCGCGATCGAATTGTCGTGCAGGGCCTGCGCCTCGGCGCCCAGGGCCAGGGCATGTTCTCCGCTGGCCTCGGACAGGAAGCCGATGCCGATGGCCTCTTCCGCACTGGCCATGGCGTCGCCGCCAATGGCGATGGCGTCGGTGTTGCTGGCCTCCGCGCCGGTCCCGTCCCCGTCATAATCCGCGCCGATGGCGATGGAGCCATCCCCCAGAGCGGTTGCGTCCGCGCCGAGGGCGACGGAGCCGATGCCGTTCGCCCAGGCGTCATTGCCGAAGGCGGAGGCGTAGTCTTCGTCCGCAGTGGCGCTTCCGCCAAAGGCGCTGGCGTTATAGCCCGACGCCTCGGACGCCTGGCCGACAGCGGTCGCGTTCTCGGCGATCGCCCAGGCGCCCTCGCCCACTGCGGTCGCATCATCCTCGCTGGCTTCCGCATTCGTTCCGATGGCGACCGATTGCGTGCCCGTCGCCAGCGCCCCGGCGCCCATCGCCGTGGCGTCTTCCTCGCTGGCATCGGCCAGAAAGCCGACCGCCGTCGCACCGTCATTGATGGCCGTGGCGCCGGCGCCCAGGGCTGTAGCCCCCTCGCCATTGGCGAAGGACAGCGCGCCAACCGCCGTGGCGGCCTCGTCCGTCGCTTCGGCGAGCGCGCCGAAGGCGGTTGAGCCTTCCCCGCCGGCCAGCGCGTCCACGCCCACAGCCGTAGCGCCGTTCGTCGCAGCGTCTGCGCCCGTGCCGCACTGGGTGGAGTCCGCACCGGCGCCATTGGCGCAATCGGGGCCGGCATTGGCGGCGAAGGGCGCGGCTATTCCCAGCGCCTTGAACTGGATCGGACCGGTCTGCACGCTCTGGAGGGCCTGAAGCGCCTGGCTCAGCCCTTCACGGGCGTCCGGCGCCAGCGTTTCGGAGCGGTCCAGCGCAATGACAAGCCCTTCCAGCGCTTCGACAAGGGCCGGGTCGGTCAGAGTGAGGGAAGCCTGCGTCTGGCCCGGACGGTAATCAATGCCCGACGGCGCCTTGCGGGCGCTCGCCCCGGAGGTTCCCAGAGGATCGGCATGGGCGATGTCATCCAGGGCAAGCGGGCCGGCCTTGCGCAGGGCCTTGTCCTGAACCGCGAGCAGGCTGGTGATGGACTGATCCGTCAGCATGCTGGCGCTGGCCTGCACGGACAGGCCCAGGGCCAGCCCGGCGCCAACGGAAATCAGATATTTGTTCGCCAGCATGTCGCTCCCCCCGTCGCCGCTGAACCAGAAGTAAACAGATTATTAAGCCAATACCGCAGGTCTGGCGAGATTGATCGGACATGTTCGCGTCCAAGCGCAGAGCTGTGATGCACGGGGGAGACGGTCCGCATTGACGCTACCGGGCGAACGTCCGATACCCTGAGGCTTCAACACGACCGAAGCTGCGGAGCACAGGCATGACCATTCACTTCCATCGCGGGGATTTGCCGGACGGGCTCGATCTGGGCAAGCGGGTCGCGATCGACACCGAAACCCAGGGCCTGTCGCTGGTGCGTGATGGATTGTGCCTGGTCCAGCTGTCGGCGGGCGATGGCGAGGCGCATATCGTGCAGCCCGACCGCGCCAATTATGACTGCCCCAATCTCAAGGCTTTGCTGGCCGATACGGGCGTTGAGAAACTCCTGCACTTCGCCCGCTTCGACCTCGCCATCATCGAGCGTGATCTGGGCGTGACCATGACGCCGGTCTTTTGCACCAAGATCGCCTCCAAGCTGGTGCGCACCTATACTGACCGGCACGGCCTGAAGGATGTCTGCCGCGAGATCGCCGGCGTGGAGCTGTCCAAGCAGCAGCAAAGCTCGGACTGGGCGGCGCAGGATCTGAGCGAGGCGCAGCTCAATTACGCCGCGTCCGACGTGCTTTACCTGCACGCCATCGCCGATGGCCTGTCGGCCATGCTCGAGCGCGAGGGCCGGATGGAGATGGCGCGGGCGTGCTTTGACTTCCTGCCGTCGCGGGCGCGCCTGGATCTGATGGGCTGGGACGAGACCGACATCTTCGCCCATTCGTAAGCCTGCTTGCGCAAGGCGGCGATGACCGCCACAAAGGTCAGTCGAGAGTTCTGCTTCGGAGTCCGCCTTCATGTCTGCGGCCCTGACATTTTCAGACGGCCAGATGATCGGCCAGCGCCGCGCCAGGTCGCTGGCGACGGCCCGGGCGCGTTCACGCTTCGTGGCGGGCCTGCGTCTGGTGCTGCTGGCGGCGGGCGCGGTCGTGGCGCTCAATGCGCTGGTGCAGATCGTGCTGTCTGGCGGGCGCAGCGCCCCGTCGCCGGAAGTGGCGCTCAGCGCCACGGCGGGGGAGTCCGAGCGCATCATCAATCCGCGCTTCACCGGACGGGATGAAGGCGGCACGCCCTATGTCATCACCGCCGAGACCGCCGAGCGTCGCTCGGGCGCCGAGCAGGCGCTGATCGACCTTGAAGGCCCGACGCTGGACTATGCGCTGCTCGATGACGGTGCGGACGCCTCGCGCGTGCTGGCCCGGCATGGCGTCTTTGATGAGTCCAACCTGTCCTTGCACCTTGAGACCGATGTGCGCCTGACCACGCGTTCGGGCTATGTCTTTGACACCCAGTCCGCGACCCTGTTCCTGCGCGAAGGCGTTGTGACCGGTCCTCAGCCCGTGCATGGGCTGGCGCCCTGGGGCGCCGTGCGGGCGGACCGGTTCGAGGTGCGCGAGGACGGCCAGCATATCATTCTGCAAGGGGATGTGCGGACGCGGTTCAACGCGCCGGCCTCCTCCGACACGCAACAAGATCCCAATTCTGACGCCGGCGCGGGCCGGTCAGAGGAGAACGAGCCATGATACAGCGTTTCCTGATCGCCGCCTTCGCCGCGGCGCCGCTTCTTCTGTCGGCGCCCGCGCTTGGACAGGCGCTGGGCTCCGGAGAGGGTCCGGTCGATATCAGCGCGGATGACTTCCAGGCCTTCGACGCCCAGGGCATGGGCGTTTACACTGGCGATGTGAACGTGGTGCGGGGCGATGTGCGCCTGCGCGCGGACCGGCTGGAAGCCTATTATGTCCGGCGCGGCGGCGGCAGCCCGGAACTGAACCGCATCGTGGCCGAAGGCGAGGTCTTCTACATCACGCCCAACGAGATCGCCCGGGGCGATCGCGGAACCTATGACCTGGTCAACGAGGTGATCGAGCTGACCGGATCGGTGGTGCTGACCCAGGGCTGCAATGTCTCCACGGGCGAGCATCTGCATGCCGAGCTGGCGACCGGCGTCGCCCGTCTCGAGGGCGGCCAGAACAGTTCGGGCCGGGTGCGCTCGGTCTTCTTCACCGATGACGCGGCGGCGGCGGCGCAATCGTCCCGCGACTGCCCGGCGCCCACGATCCCGGGCGAGGGTCCGCGCCCCTATGAAGCGCCTGAAGGCTGAGCCTGCGCGCTGAAAGCGCCGGACTTCACAGTTTTTTAGGCCGTCGGAGTTAAGCATGACGACCATGGAATACGAGCGGATCGACGCGCCGTCCGAGGCGTTCGCCGGGGAGGGGATTCAGGTCGAGAACCTGGGCAAGTCCTATGGCAAGCGCACGGTCGTCAAGAATGTCTCCCTGTCGCTGAAACGCGGCGAAGTGGTGGGCCTTCTGGGACCGAACGGGGCCGGCAAGACGACCTGCTTTTACATGATCACCGGCCTGGTTTCGGCCGATCACGGACGCATCATGCTCGACGGCGAGGACATCACCGGCTTTCCCATGTACCAGCGCGCTCGGCTGGGCATTGGCTATCTGCCGCAGGAAGCTTCGATTTTCCGCGGCCTGTCGGTGGGCGAGAACATCGCCGCCGTCGCAGAGATCGTCGAGCCGGACAGCAAGCGCCGTGACACGCTGGTGGACGAGCTTCTGGACGAGCTGCATATCGGCCATCTGCGTCACAGTCCGGCCATGGCCCTTTCGGGCGGCGAGCGGCGTCGGGTGGAGATCGCCCGGGCGCTGGCGGCGCAGCCGAGCTTCATGCTGCTCGATGAGCCTTTCGCCGGGATCGACCCGCTGGCGATCGCCGATATTCGCGATCTTGTGGATTATCTCAAGCAGCGCGGCATCGGCATTCTGATCACCGATCACAATGTGCGCGAGACGCTGGAGATCACCGATCGCGCCACGATCATTCATGATGGCGAAGTGCTGTTTGAAGGCGCGCCCGAGGCCGTTCGCAACGACCAGGATGTGCGCCGCTATTATCTGGGCGAACGCTTCTAACCAGGGATTTTGATGGCCGGACTGGGACACAAGCTTGAGGCCCGACAGGGTCAGGGTCTGGTGATGACCCCTCAACTGCAGCAGGCCATCAAGCTGCTGCAGTTGAACAATATCGAGCTGGCCGAGTTCGTGGAAACCGAGCTGGAGCGCAATCCGCTTCTGGAGCGCGACGAGCGCTCCGACGCGCCCGCGCTCGACGAATCCGCCCCGGCCGAACCCTCTGTAAAGGCCAAGGACAGCGGCGACGAGCTGAGCTTTGACGCGCCGGGCAAGGCCGATGAGGCCTTTGATGCCGACACCGAAGCCATGTATTCGGATTCCAAGGCTGACATGGCCGGCGCAGACGCCACCGGCGGCGCGGTGGACTGGTCGCGCGCGGGCTCGGGCGGGTCCTTCAATCATTCCGAATTTGACGCCGCCGACCATGCCAGCCGGGAAAAGACCCTGCATGAGCATCTGCATGACCAGCTGGCTGATCTCGCCCTGCAGCCCGCCGATCGTCTGATTGCGGCGCATCTGATCGATCTTGCGGACGAGGACGGCTATCTGCGCGCCGATCTCGGGGAGACCGCCGAGCGTCTGGGCGTGACCCGGTCCGAGGTCGAGGCCGTGCTGGCGGCGCTGCAGAAATTCGAACCCACGGGCGTCATGGCGCGCTCGCTTCAGGAATGCCTGGCGCTGCAGCTGAAGGAACGCGACCGGCTGGACCCGGCCATGGCGGCGCTGGTCGATCACCTGCCGCTTCTGGCCAAGCATGACTATGCCGGGCTCAAGGCGCTGTGCGGGGTCGATGCCGAAGACCTCGAGGACATGATCGCCGAGCTCAAGCGGCTTACCCCCAAGCCGGGCCTGGGCTTTGGCGCGGATGGCGCACGCGCGGTGGAAGCCGATGTGATGGTGCGCGAGCGCCCCGATGGCGGCTGGGCGGTGGAGCTCAACACCGACACCCTGCCGCGCGTCCTGATGAACAATCGCTATGCCGCCCAGATCAGCAAGTCGGCGCGCTCGGATGACGAGAAGGTCTTCATCAGCCAGTGCGCCCAGAACGCCTCCTGGCTCGTGAAAAGCCTCGATCAGCGCGCCCGCACGATCCTGAAGGTCGCCAGCGAGATCGTGCGTCAGCAGGACGCCTTCTTCGCCAAGGGCGTGGCCTGGCTGCGGCCGCTGAACCTCAAGACGGTCGCCGACGCTGTGGGCATGCACGAATCCACCGTCAGCCGGGTGACGTCGAACAAGTACATGGCGACCCCGCGCGGCCTGTTCGAGCTGAAATACTTCTTCACCTCGGCCATCGCCTCCGCAGACGGGGGCGAAGCCTATTCCGCCGAAGCCGTGCGCTTCCGCATCAAGGCGATGATCGAGTCTGAAACCGTCGATGACGTGATGAGCGACGACAAGATCGTCGAGCGTCTTCTGGCGGATGGCGTCGATATTGCGCGCCGGACGGTGGCCAAGTACCGCGAGGCGATGAACATTCCCTCCTCGGTCAAGCGCCGTCGCAAGCTCAAGGGCATGAACTGAGCCCTCGCCGTGCTGCACTGCATGATGCGATTGGCCTACCCTGTGTTCACCGTGACGCACCGGTTCTGATTGACGGCCCGGCTTGGCTGCCTCTACCGTGAATGTCCGGTCTTTCTGACAGACCGGCCGCGCCCGGCGCGGGAGTGACCCTTGAGGGGTCCAACGCGCCGAAGGCGCGCTGTTGGACCCCCAGTTGAAGGGAGCTCTCATGTTTATCCAGTTCGTCTCCAAAGGCATCGATGTTTCCCCGGCTCTGCGTGAGCGCATGGAGACTCGCATCACGGACGCCGGGTCGAAATATTTCAATCGCCCGGCCGAAGCCTTTGTCGTCGCGAGCAAGGAGGGGTACGGCTTCAAGGTGGACATCTCGCTCCACCTGCCGTCCGGGGCTTTTCTTCAGGCGTCCGGCTCGGCCGAGGACGCCTATGGCGCGGCGGAGGACGCTGCGGGCCATCTCGAGAAACGATTGCGTCGCTACAAGCGCCGCCTGAAAGACCATCACGCCGATTCCAAGTCCGACCTGCCCGCCGCAGAGCCGACGCCGGTGCTGATCCTGCGCTCGGATCGTCGCCAGGCCGACCTGTCGGACGAGGCGTTTGACGACGATGATGGCGGGGCTGTGGGCGGCGATGAGCCGGTGATCATCGCCGAGCAGGCGGCGGAGCTGAAAACCCTCACCGTCTCCATGGCGGTGCTGGAGATGGACCTGGCCGATGCGCCCTTCGTGCTGTTCCGCAACGCCGCCAATGGCGCCATGAATTTCGTCTATCGTCGACCGGACGGACATGTGGGCTGGATTGATCCGTCCCGAGGCGCTAAAGACGCGGCCAGCGCGGCTGCGGAGTGACCGAAACTCCCAGCCGCTGGGGCAGCCAGCAGTTGAGCGTTTCATGGCTCTGAGCACTCTCATTCCGCCAGGCGGCGTTACCGCCGAACTGGCCGCGACCAGTCGCAAGCAGGCCCTGGTGGGGCTTGCCGAACTCGCAGAACGGGCTCTGGGCGTGGCCGCACGGCCGGTCCTGGACGCCGTGATCGAGCGCGAGAAACTCGGATCGACCGGGGTGGGGGATGGCGTCGCCATTCCCCATGCCCGCACCGATCTGGTGGACCGGGTGTGCGGCGTGTTTGCGCGTCTGAAGAATCCGGTGGATTTCGACGCCATCGACGGTCAGCCCGCCGATCTGATCTTTCTGCTTCTGGCGCCGGAAGACGCCGGGGCGGATCATCTCAAGGCGCTGGCCCAGGTGTCGCGCTTCTTCCGGCGTGAGGAATTGCGCCGGGCCGTGCGTGCGGCCCCGGATGCGGATGCGGTCGCGGCCCTGCTCAATAACGGCGTCGAGAGCGACGCGGCCTGATCGGTCAGGCCTGACAGACTGAATGCAAAAAGCCCCGGCCTGATGGTCGGGGCTTTGTCTTGCGCTTCAGCTCATCCGCACATCGATGCGGCCGTCCGAATGGACGATGGCGCGTTTCATGCCCGGCGAATTGAACTGGGCGGTCACCGCGCCCGAGGCATCGACCGCGATCAGCCCGCCTTCACCGCCCAGCCGCGCCACATCACTGAGGGCGCCTTCAACGGCTTCGGCGAGCGGGCGTCCGGCGTATTTGACGCGCGCAGACACGTCGGCGGCGGCGTTGGCGCGCATGAAAAACTCGCCCTGGCCGGTGCAGCTCACGGCCACGCGCTCATCCGCCCAGGTGCCCGAGCCGATGATCGGCGTATCGCCCACCCGGCCCCAGACCTTGTTCAGCGTGCCCCCGGTCGAGGTCGCCGCCGCGAGCCGGCCCTGAAGGTCCAGCGCCACTGCGCCCACCGTGCCGGTGGGGATGGGCCGGGGATCGGGATCGGCGGCGGAATTGTAATAGCTGTCAGGATCCTCGACCTGCGCCAGCCCGGCCTTCTCGGCGAAGGCCTCTGCGCCCTTGCCCGCCAGCAGCACGTGCGGGGTTTTTTCCATCACCGCGCGCGCGGCGCGGATGGGGGAGAGAAAGCCGGTCAGGGCGGAGACGGCGCCGGCGTTCCGGGTCGATCCGTCCATGACGGCGGCGTCCAGTTCGTATCGGCCGGCGGCGTTGGGCGCGCTGCCCTTGCCCGCCACATAAAGGCCCGACGCTTCCAGATCGACGACCGCCTCGACCACCGCGTCCAGCGCGGACTGACCGGCCATCAGCGCAGCGCGCGTACGGTTAGCCAGGTCCGTCAGATGCGCAATTTCGCGCTCATAGCTGCGATCGGCCAGAACGCCTGCGCCGCCGTGAAGAACCAGAACCGGTGTGGTCATGCCGTCCTCGAAACTCGATGAATGAACTCAATGGGTCCTGTGCCATTAACACCGTGTGAGGCGGGGTGAAAGCGCGGCGTCATGCCCATACGAGACGCATTCCAATTTGCCGGGCGAGACGCTATGTCAAAGGGGAGCGGAGGTTAGGCGCGACCTGTCGCCTCCACGCCTTAGAACACTCATACCCAGGGGAGAGAGACATGGATTTCAAAGGCATCGCAGCGGTCGTCACCGGCGGCGCATCGGGTCTGGGCGAAGGCACGGCCCGCCGTCTGGCCGCCGAAGGCGCCAAGGTCACCCTGTTTGACCTCAATGAAGAGCGCGGCGAGGCCGTGGCCAAGGAGCTGGGCGGGGTGTTCGCCAAGGTGAACGTGGCGGACCCCGAAAGCGTCAAGGCCGGGTTCGAGAAAGCCCGCGCCGCCCATGGCCAGGAGCGCGTTCTGGTGAACTGCGCCGGCATTGGCTGGGCCGAGAAGACCGCGCGTCGGTCCTCCTCGGGCGATATCGTCATGCACCAGCTCGACAAATTCCAGCTGGTGATCAACGTCAACCTGGTGGGCAGCTTCAACTGCGCGGCCATTTCCGCCGCCGGCATGCTGACGCTCGACCCGACCGAGTCCGGTCGCGGCGTCATCATCAACACCGCTTCTGTCGCCGCTCAGGACGGCCAGATCGGCCAGGTCGCCTATTCCGCCTCCAAGGGCGGCATTTACGGCATGACCCTGCCGATGGCGCGCGATCTCGCCCGCGAAGGCGTGCGGGTGAACACCATCCTGCCGGGCTTCTTTGAAACCCCTATCTACGAGCAGATGCCGCCGGAAGTGAAAACCAATCTCGCCGCCAATCTGCAATTCCCGCAGCGCTTCGGCACCCCGGCGGAATACGCCGATCTCGTCGCCTTCATGGTGTCGAATGATTATATTAACGCCGAATGCGTCCGTCTCGACGCCGGCGCGCGCATGCCCCCGAAATAAGGGCGGTTTCAGCGCTGATGAGCAAAACCCCGGAGCCTTGGCTCCGGGGTTTTTTGCGCAGGGCGTCTATTCCGCGTGAAAAAGAGGGAAGACAGCTCCTGCCCGATGTCGCAAAGACAGGCCGACTTTGATCGGGAAAAGGGAGTCATCCATGGGGTTCGCCGCCATTTTCTTCGCCGTCTTTCTGGCCGAGCTCGGCGACAAGACGCAGATCGCCTCCGCCGCATTCGCTGCGGGTGATCCGGGTCGCGCCTGGAAGGTCTTCGCGGCCTCCTCGCTGGCGCTCGTCTGCTCCACCGCCATCGCGGTGTTCCTGGGACAGCTCGCGGGCGAACATCTGGCGCGCCTGCCGCTGAAACTCATCTCCGGCGTCGTCTTCATCGCGCTCGGCGCTCTGGCCGTGCTCGACCATTTCCGCACCGCCGCGGGGGCTTAAGGCCGGGCTTATCCCCGAGGTGAGGGCGCGTTGTAGACTGGCGGCGCTCTTTCTCAGCCTGAAACCCGAACCGTCCCCGACCGGGCCGCGTGATAGTCGTAGTCGGAGTCCTGTGATGGGACTCGCACGACTCGCACGAAAAAGCCGGACCCGAGGGCCCGGCTCTTGCGACTCGTCCGTTGGAGCGCGTCAGTTCACGGCAGGACGTTGAACGCGCGGCCCCAGATTGGCGACCACCTCGCGGGCGTTGAAGGCGTCCGGCGCATCGGGAACCGCGCCGCGTCCCAGAACGATTTCCGCCATCGCCTCATAGCGGGTGACTTCGCGGATATTCACATCATTCCAGAACGGGTCATAGCGGCCATACCAGCCATAGGCGGGGTGGTAATAGCGATACTGCAGACCGAAGCGGTCATAGGTGGACGATCCCACCAGCCTTGTGTCGCTTTCGGTGTCGCGCTGGGTCAGCCGGAAATAGTCATAGCCCTGATCGAGCGTCAGCTCGGCGGCGCGGTACAGCAGATAGGTCTCCACCGTGTCGCGATCGGTCAGGGAATTGCCGCTGAAGCTGATCCGGAAGCGGTCCGATTCCACCTGTTGCTCGGTCAGGCCGTACCGGGATTCGCCGGCCGGGGCGTAAGGCGTGGGGCCGCTGGCGCAGCTCGCCAGCATGGCGGCGAGGCTGATGACGGTAAGGGTTCTCAGCATGATCGGAGTCCTCTCATGACTTGCATCATGGTGAATATGGGGGGAAGTCCGAAGCATGGGAAGGTGGATGGCGCGAATTTAACCTTTCTCGCGCCGGACTGGCCTAGAATTGGATCAGTCGTCCCCGCAGCAGGACGAGATCCTTGTCCGCCTTCATCAGGCGCTGGCCCCTGGGCGAGAGCGCGCGCCCACGACCGGCCCTCTGCGCCGCCCTGGAAGAGGCTTCCGCCAGGCCCAGAATGTTCATCGTTCGCCGCATGGGAGCCTCCTGTCTGGTGTCTTGACAGAAGCATGCACGCGGGGATTGCGCCTGAAAAGTCCCTATTGGAGGCGACGCGCCTCGACGATCCGACCGCGCAGAACCAGAATATCAATGTTTTCAGGATCAAGAGTGCGTGCGGCTTCGATATCCTCAAGCGCGGCGTCAATGTCGCCCCCCAGAAGACGGGCCTCAGCGCGCAGCACATAGGCTTCCGCGAAAGCCTCCTGCGCCAGGGCGGCGCTGGCGGAGATGTCCGCCCCGGCATAGTCCTCCAGCGCCAGTTGCGTCCGGCCGAACCCGAGCAGAAGGCCCGGATCCCGGGGCGCAAACTCAAGCGCGTGTTCGAAACTGATCCGGGCCTGCTCGTATTCTTCTGCGGTCAGAAACGCCTCGCCGGATTGGCCCAGCATGATCGCCCGGCTCAGATCGCTCGCCATCTCCGCACCCAGCGCCGCTTCGCGCAGGCGCAGGGCGCCCGGCGCTTCCTGACCCAGCGCGATCAGCGCCAGCGACACGCAATGCTCGGCTGGCCAGCCGCCGCCCTGGTGTCGCCAGGCCAGCGCATCCTCATAGGCGGTTTCGGCGTCGACCGGGATGGCGTTGAGGCAGGCTTCGAGCCGGGCCTGATCACTGGCGGGCGGGGTCTGGGCCAGCGCCAGAAAGACCGTGAGCAGAAGAACAGGCGCCATGACGGGTTTCCCTGTGGCTGGAATGCCGTCTAAGCCTATCGGGACAGTTCGGGAGACGTCCATGAGCGAGCGCAGCATCACCCTGTTCGGCTTCGGCTTCACCGCCCGCGCCATCGCCCGGCGCCTGAGTGAAGACGGCTGGCATGTGCGTGCGACGACGCGCTCGACCGGGCAGGTCGAAGCGATTGCGGCGCTGGGGTATGAGCCTGTCATCGCTGATCCCTCGAACGCCGCCGATCACCCAGCCTTGCAGGACGCGGCCAGAGCGTCTGACGCGCTGGTCTTCTGTGCGCCGCCGGGGCAGGACGGAGATCCCTTTGCGCCGGCGCTCTCAGCGCTCGATCTCAGCGCGCAATGGCTGGGATATCTCTCCACCACCGGGGTTTATGGCGACCGTCAGGGCGGCTGGGCTTTCGAGTATGAGGCGACGACGCCCGGGCAGGATCGCTCGATCCGGCGCGCCGAGGCGGAAGCGCACTGGCTGGAACGGGGCGCGCGCCTGTTCCGGCTGGCGGGGATTTATGGTCCGGGGCGCTCAGCCTTTGACCGGCTGGAGGCGGACAAGATCGTCTTTGATGTGCCCGGCCATGTGTTCAGTCGCATCCACGTGGACGATATCGCCCGGGCCGTGTCGCTCGCCATCGCCCGACCTGAGGTCTCAGGCGCCTTCAATCTCGCCGATGACTGGCCGGACACCCAGCCCCATGTGATGACGGGCGCCGCGCAGATTGCAGGCCTGCCCGGCCCCCGCATCGAACCCTTCGATCCGGACAAGGCCAGTCCGATGCAGGCGAGCTTCTACGCCGAATGCCGCCGCGTCTCCAACGCCCGCGCCAAGGCGGCGCTGGGCTGGCGGCCTGGGTTTCCGAGCTGGCGGGAAGGGCTTCAGGCGATCTGGGATCAGCGCTAGACGCTGACATCCTCAATCATCCGGAAGAGCGCGGCCAGATCCTCCGGCGCGCTCATGCCGTGATCGCCCGCCTTGGAGAGCTCATAGCGGACATCCTTTGACGTGAGCTGTTCGAGCACCCGCAGACCATGGCTCCAGGGCACGTCCCGGTCATGCCAGCCATGCAGGATGCGCACAGGGCCCTCAAACGGGATGGGCGCATCGAGCACGCTCCAGTTCCGGCCATCCTCGATCAGGGTTTTCGTGATCGGATAGGGGGCGCCATAGGGGTTGGGACGCAGCCACTGGCCTTCCTCCTCGATCTGCTGGCGGATATGGAAGGGCAGCTGCTCCCAGATCAGCGCCTCTGTGAAGTCCGCCGCCGGGGCGACCAGCACCAGCGCCTTCACCTTTTCAGGCCGCGCCAGGGCCAGCAGCAAGGCCATCCAGCCGCCCATGGACGAGCCGACGAGGATCTGCGGGCCATCGGTCTCCAGATCCAGCATGGCGAGCGCATCCTCGCGCCACTGGCTGATCGTGGCGTCTTCCCACGCCCCGTCCGAGGCGCCATGGGCGCTATAGTCAAACCGCAGATAGGCGCGCTCGGTCCGGTCCGCCCAGTCCTGAAGCGCGGTGGCCTTGGTCCCTGACATGTCCGACTTGAAGCCGCCCAGGAACATGACCCCCGGCCCTGCTCCTTCGCGGCGGTGATAGGCCAGGCCGGGCTGGTCGGGGCGGTTGAGGCGTCGGGGTTCGGTCATATGGCTCTCCCTGGCGGCGCCGTCATGGTTTACGGACCCGCCCGGTCGCGGTTATCTGAAGGGCTTGCGGGCCGTCAACCGGTTCGCCCGATCAGAAGGCGCACCCTTTGAATATCTTGCAGGTCATCCCCCAGATGCATGCGGGCGGCGCCGAGCGCACGGTGATCGAGGTGGCGCAAGCCATTGTCGAGGATGGCGGTCAGGCGATTGTCGTCTCGTGCGGCGGGCGTCTGGTCGCCGATCTCGAAGCGGTGGGCGCGCGTCATGTCACCCTTGATATGAAGACGAAGAACCCGCTGAAGATCTGGAACAACGCCGCCCGGCTGGCCCAGCTTGTCAGGGCCGAGAAGATCGACATCATCCATGCCCGTTCCCGCGCCCCGGCCTGGAGCGCGAAATGGGCGGCGCGACGCACCCGCATCCCCTTTGTGACCACCTATCACGGCTTCTACAAGGCCAGGGGCAGGCTCAAGCGCTGGTACAATTCCATCATGGCGCAGGGCGATCTCGTCATCGCCAATTCCGAATTCACCGCCGCCCATGTGCGCGACGAGCACGAGATCGAGGACACGCGTCTGCGCGTCATCCCGCGCGGCGTGGATCTCGATCAGTTCGATCCGGCCAAGATCAGTCCGGACCGGATCAAGGCCCAACGCGCAAACTGGGGCGCGTCGCCGGAGCGGTTGGCGATCATGCTGCCGGGACGCCTGACCCGCTGGAAGGGGCAGGGTTTGATGATCGAGGCGCTGGCCCGGCTCAGGCTTGATCCTGCGCCCCTGCTGGTCTGTCTGGGAGAGGGCGGCGACAAGCTCGACTATCAGGCTGAACTCAAGGCCGCAGCAGAACAGGCGGGCATCGATCTCGCCCTGCCTGGCCATACCACCGACATCGCCGCAGCCTATCTGGCGGCGGATCTTGTGGTGTGTCCATCGCTGGAGCCTGAAGCCTTCGGGCGTACGGCGGCGGAGGCGCAGGCCATGGGGGCGCGGGTCATCGTGGCCGACCATGGCGGCGCCCGTGAAGTCGTCCGGCATGGCGAAACCGGCTGGCGCGCCGCGCCGGGAGACCCGGACGCCTGGGCGCAGGCGGTCAAAGCCGCCTTGTCACTGAACGCCGAAGGCGCCAACACTCTGGCCCAGGCGGCGCGCAAGCGGGTGCGCACGCATTTTTCAAAGACGCAACTGCAACAAGCCACCTTGCGGGTCTATCGGGAGCTTCTAGACTAAGCCCATGTCTGAAGACGACGCTGAAAAAGAACAGATCCTGGTGATCCATGAGGGCGAGCTGACGGATGTCGTCCGCATGCTCGCGCCCGCCAAGATGATCCGCGAGCATCATCGCAAGGCGCGCATCACCCTGCTGTGCGGCGAGGAGTATGAAGGGCTGCTCAAGCACTGCCCCTACTTCAACGTGGTGGAGACCAATCTCGAGGACACCGCCAAGCGTAATTTCTTCGACCGTCTCAAGGCCGCGCGCAATTCCGGCTTTGACGTCATCTATGACCTGTGCGGAACCGAAGGCGCCAAGAAGATCGGCCGCGCCGTTCGCTTTGCACGGACGCGCTGGGTGAATGCCGCTCCGCGTCCGGATCGCGCCGGTCATCCGCTCGAGCAGATGGCGGGGCGTCTGGGAGAGGCGGGTCTGGGGCCGGCGCATTATCGTCTGGGCGAGGCGACGCCGCCGGATCTGAGCTGGATCGACTTCGTCGCCAAGCGCTCCCGCACGCTGGAGCCGGAATATTTCGGTCTTCTGGGGCGCTACGCCCTGTTCGCGCCTGCCGGCGATGATGTGCTGCCGGCGCAGCGCTGGCCCAAGGAACGCTGGGCGTCGCTGGCCCATGAGCTTCTGGAAGCGGGCGTCGAACCCGTGATCGTGGGCGGGCCGAACACGCGTGAAGTCGGGCGCTATGTGGCTCATGTCACGCCGGGCGCCCGGGATCTGACGGGACGCGCCAACCTGATCCAGCTGGCCGGCCTGGGCCGCAAGGCCGGGTGCGCCTTTGGCGAATCCGCCGGTCTGCTGCACCTGATGGCCGCCGCGGGCTCGCCTGCCGTCCTCTTTCATCCGGGGGAAAACGCGCCGCTGGACAGCGCGCCGCGCGGGCTTGCGCCCACCTTGCTGATGCACGCGCCGACCCTGGCGCAGATCAACGCCAAGGAGGCGGTTCAGGCCATGCGCTGCGCTGGAGGCTTCGCAGACGCGTCAAACGCGGCCTGAACACCTTGATTTTCGCGCCCTGATCGCGATATTCGCTACCGATCCCGCGCAAAATCGGTTAATTTGCGCACTTTACACGCAGTCGCCATGGAGAAGACGCATAGCACGACGTCCGCATGCCGCGCCCCCGCCTAAGAAAGAAGGGCCGCGCATCAACAGAGAAATCCGCGTACCGCGGGTTCTGTTAATTGATGAATCTGGGGAAAAACAAGGTGAAATGCCGATCGACGCCGCGCTGGAAGCGGCGGCCGAAGTCGGGCTTGACCTTGTAGAGGTTTCGCCGAACGCCAACCCGCCGGTCTGCAAGATCGTCGATTACGGCAAGCTCAAATACCAAGAGCAGAAGAAGAAGGCCGAAGCCCGCAAGAAACAGAAGACCCAGGACGTCAAGGAAATCAAAATGCGTCCGAACATCGACATCCACGACTACCAGGTCAAAACCAAGGCGATGACCCGGTTCTTCGAGGATGGCGACAAGGTCAAGGTCACCCTGCGCTTCCGGGGTCGCGAAATGGCGCACCAGGAACGCGGCATGGATGTGATGAAGCGCGTGAAGGAAGACTTCTCTGAAGTCGCCAAGGTCGAGCTTGAACCCAAGCTCGAGGGCCGTCAGATGATCATGGTCATGGCGCCGCGCTAGAGCGCCCTGACCTGGCGATTCCACGCCGCCGACTTTGAAGAAAACCCTATCGCTTTTCGGCGATAGGGTTTTTTCATGCGCCGTTCAGATTGGACCGGTCATCCTTCCCCTGACGCATGAGCGCAAAAGGGTCGCAGGCCGTCTGTTTCGTCTGGCCCTTTTAACCAACCCTGCTTAGGGTGTCCGGACAGACCGCGACACGCTGCGGGGGACTATGGGGGACGTGACTATGTTCAAAACGATTGGCGCCTTGACGGTGGGGGCTGTGACCGCCGCATTGATGGCGAGCGCAACTCTGGCGCAGGATTACACCGAGCCGCCTTCCTTCGGCCGTGTCAGCCTCAGCTCGGGTTTTACGCCGGATCCTTATGTTCGCAATCTGACGGCGGGCGGCTCCATCCGCGCGCAGGACCGGTTTTCCGATTGCCGCGGCTATATCGCGAATGCGCCCGATTTCTCCGTGAATTACACGGCCGGCTCGCTGCCGCTGATCTTCACCGTGGATTCCGACGCGGACACCACGCTTGTGATCAATGGCCCGGACGCGCGCTGGTATTGCGATGACGACGGCGCTGAAAGCCCGCTCAACCCGCTGGTGCGCTTCTCCAATCCGCAATCTGGCCGTTATGACGTCTGGGTCGGGACCTATTCGCGCGGCGCCGGCGTTCCCGCCACGCTGTTCGTGTCTGAACTGGGCGAGTACACCCGCGATTCCCAGTCGGGCAATTCGAGTTATGGCTCGGGCCTGGACATCAGCCTGGCGTCGCGGTTCGCCGATATCACGCTCAATGGCGGCTTCCTGCCGGATCCGTACCAGCTGCGACTGACCGCGGGCGGTCCGGTGTCCGTGTCGGATTCCTTCGATTTCCAGACCAGCAGCTGCCGGGGCTATGTCACGCGCGAGCCGAGCGTGGAGCTCGATTACACCGGCTATGGCGACCTGTTCATCTACACCAATGGCGACGCGGACACGACGCTGGTGGTCAATGGACCGGACGGCCAGTGGTATTGTTCGGATGACGAGATCGGCACCGATGCGGGTCTTGAATTCAACAACGCCACCCAGGGCGTCTACGACATCTATGTCGGCACCTATTCGCAGGGCGATCGCCAGACGACGCTCATGATTTCCGAGATTGAAATGGGCTATCTGCCGTCTCGGAAATAACAGGATCGCAGGCGGGCGCTGGGCTCGCCTGCGAATACTCAGACGGTGCGCCGTCTGCAGGCCCGACGCAGAGGACGGGCCGAAACGGGGACAGGAAAGGGACACTCATGTTTCGCAGCATTCTCACCGCCGCCGCCGCCGTCAGCGTGATGGCCTTTGCCGCCGAGGCTCAGAACTACTCGCTGAGCCCGACCTATGGCAGCGTCAGCCTGAACAGCGGTTTCACGCCGGATCCGTATGTCATCAACGTGCAGGCGGGCGGCTCGCTCTCGGCCTCCAATGTGGGGTGCTCGGGCTATATCGCCAATGCGCCGGATTTCCGCGTGAACTACAGCGCTGGCGGTTCGCTGCCGCTGATCATCTCGGTGAACTCTTCGGCGGACACCACCCTTGTGATCAACACGCCCAGCGGCGGTTGGTCGTGCAATGATGACGGCGGCAACGGCACCAATCCGTCGATCCGCTTCAACAACCCGCAATCGGGCCAGTATGACATCTGGGTGGGCACCTATTCCAGCGGCGCCACCCAGGCGTCCCAACTGCACATTTCCGAACTCTACAGCCAGTAGGGTTCCGCGCCGCTTTCCGTCCTGCGGGGGCGGCGCAGAGGTTTGGCCGGCGGGGGAATCCCGCCGGCCTTTTGCCAGGCGCCGGCAGGCGCGCCTGGGGGCACAATATCGCCGTGGCGGCGCCAGATGGTCATGATCTGGCCTGTTTGCGGGACATGCTCTGATGCATGTCGAAGTTCAAACACAAAGGGGGACGACATGACGCCATCATTGAAACTCACGGCTTGCGCGGCGGCTCTGCTTCTGGCGTCGAACGCTCCGGCGCTCGCCCAGACCTTCCAGGGCGAACCGGCCTATGGCGTGCTGTCGCTTCAGACCGGCGCCGCGGAAACCGGCGTGCGCGCCGGCGGGGCCTGGGGCGCGAATATCCTCAGCCAGGGCTGCAACGGCTACATCACCGAAATTCCGACCCTGGCGGTCAACTATCAAGGTGATGCGGACCTGTACCTGTCCGCGGGCGCGGACGAGGACACGACCATGGTCGTGCGCGCGCCGGACGGCTCCCTGCATTGTGATGATGACGGCGCCGGCGAGTTCAACCCTGGACTGGTCTTCGCCAAGGCGGAAACGGGTCTTTATGAAGTCTGGATCGGCACGTATGCGGCCGGCATGGGAACGCCGCCGGTCCGGTTCCACGCCTCCACGACGGGGTTCGACACGTCCAATCCCTATACCGTGTCCCCCAACCCGTCCCTGCCGGGCGAGCAGAGCGTGCGCCTGCGCTCGGGCTTCCGCGATGATCCCCATGAAATCGAGGTGACCGCTGGCGGCGAGGCCCGGCTCGAGACCCTGGGCGCCCTGTGTTACGGCTATGCGGGCGAAGCAGCGGATGTGGCGCTGAATTTCCGCGCCGGTTCCCTGCCGCTCTACATCGCCATGGACAGCGAGCGCGATGGCGTGCTGGCCGTGCAGACCCCGTCAGGCGAGATGCTGTGCAATGACGATGCGGTGGGCCTGAATCCGGGCGTCTATCTGGAGAGCCCTGAGCGCGGCGAATACCTGATCTGGGCCGGTCTTCTGGGGGATCGCGGCGCGACCGAATCCGCAGTCCTGTCGATCTCGGAGATCGGCTATCAGGGCGTTGACCGGCGTCTGGACCTGACGGCGCGGCCGCGGTTCGGCTCCGGAACGCTCCAGGCCGGCTTCCTGCCCGACCCCGAAGCGATCGAGGTCGAGGCCGGCGGGCCGATCCAGGCCAGCATGGCGGTCGAGGATGGCGTCACCGCGATCGGGTATTGCACGGGCGACATCACCCGTGAGCCGACCTATGAGCTGACCTGGCGCGGCGGCGAGGATGCGCCGCTCTTCATCTCCGCGATCTCTGATGACGACACCACCCTGGTGGTCAACGGGCCCGACGGCGCCTGGATGTGCGATGATGACGGCGGTTCGGGCGTCAATCCGCTGCTGACGGTGGAGAATGCGCCCAGCGGCGTCTATGACATCTATGTGGGCCGGTTCTTCGGCGACGGCGAGACCTCGCCCGCCACGCTCTACATTTCCGAGATCGGCGGCGGCGCGGACCCGGTGAATTCCCGGGTGGATATCGCCCTGCCCGCCCTGTTCGGCGATCATCAGCTGCAAGCGGGCTTCACGCCGGACCCCTACCGCATTCAGGTCGAGGCGGGGGGCCCGATCGACTCAGAAAGCTCCGGCATCAACTCCGACGCGGACTGGTGCAGCGGATATTACACCCAGGCGCCGACCGCCCAGCTCGACTGGTCCGGTCAGAACGGCCCGCTCTCGATCTATGTCGAGGGCGAACGCGACACGACGCTGGCCATCAACATGCCCGACGGCAGCTGGCGCTGTAATGACGATGGCGGTCCGAGCCTCAGCCCGGCGCTGGAGTTCGATAACGCCATGAGCGGCGTCTACGACATCTATGTGGGCGTGTTCAGCGGCGAACCGGCCTCGGCCGAACTGATGATTTCCGAGTTCGACGCACCCGCCGACTAGGGCTGCGCGGCATGGGAATAAAAGGCGCCTCGGCCCGTCCGGGGCGCCTTGCATTTTGGGCGGGGACGCGTATAACCCCCGCTCTTACTCACCGGCCACCCCGGCCTTATCGACATGCCGGGCAGCCGAGAACGCTGGAATGACAGGTCTTCGCAGACCCGATTTCCCCGCAGGAATGGAGAGCGAAATGTCGAAACTGAAGACCAAGTCGAGCGCCAAGAAGCGTTTCAAGGTCACGGCCTCCGGCAAGGTTCTGGCCGGCCAGGCGGGCAAGCGCCACGGCATGATCAAACGCACCCCGAAGCAGATCCGTCAGAAGCGCGGCACCACCGCCCTGGCAGCTCCGGACGCGAAAGTCGTCAAGCGCACCTACATGCCGTACAACCGCTAAGGCGGACGGCTCAGCCCACCTTGTAACGAGATTTAGGAGACAGCCCTATGGCTCGCGTGTCCTCCGGTCCGGCCCGTCACGCCCGGAAAAAGAAGATCATTTCCCAAGCGAAAGGCTATTATGGCCGTCGCAAGAACACCTTCCGCACCGCCAACCAGGCGGTGGAGAAGGCTGGTCAGTATGCCTATCGCGACCGCCGCGCGAAAAAGCGGACCTTCCGCGCGCTGTGGATCCAGCGGATCAACGCTGCTGCGCGTCTGAACGACTTCACCTATGCTCGCTTTATGGACGGGCTCAACAAGGCCGGCATCGAGCTGGACCGCAAGGTTCTCGCCGACATCGCCGTGCATGAGCCCGAAGCCTTCGCCTCTCTGGTCGCACAGGCCAAGCAGGCTCTGCAGGGCTAAGTCGAACCCTATCGTTCGACAGCTTGTGACAAGCGCCCGCCTGCAGATGCTGCAGGCGGGCGTTTTCGCGTTTGAGATCAGGCGCGGGCCTCGCTAAACCCCTATCTGAATAACTGCTCGTCCGATCCCCGGAGTGACTAATGACCGCCTCTTCCGATCTTGATGCGCTGGAAGCGCGCCTGTCCGCCGACATTCAAGCGGCGTCCGACCTTGCCGCGCTCGACGCCCTCCGCGTGGGCGCCCTGGGCAAGAAGGGCGAGGTGTCCCTGAAAATGCGCGAGCTGGGCAAGATGAGCCCGGAAGAGCGTCAGGTGATGGGCCCGGCGCTCAACGGCCTCAAGGATCGCCTCAACACCCTTCTGGAGACCCGCAAGGCGACGCTGGAAGACGCCGCGATGAATGCGGCTCTGGCCAGCGAGAGCGTGGACGTCACCCGCCCGGTGAAGCGCGAGGCGCAAGGCTCGCTGCATCCGGTGGCGCAGGTGATGGAAGAGCTGGCGGTGATCTTCGCCGATATGGGCTTTGCGGTGGCGGAAGGCCCGGACGTGGAAGACGACTTCCATAACTTCACCGCGCTCAACTTCCCGCCCGACCACCCCGCCCGCGACACCCATGACACCTTCTTCATGAAGGCGGCGGAGGGCGAGACGGCGAAGGTCCTGCGCACCCATACGAGCCCGGTGCAGATCCGCACCATGCTCAAGACCAAGCCGCCGATCCGCATCATCGCGCCGGGCCGGGTGTATCGCTGTGACTGGGACCAGACCCACACGCCGATGTTCCACCAGGTCGAGGGCCTCGTGATCGACAAGGAGACCCATATGGGCCACCTCAAGGGGTGCCTGATGGATTTCGTCGCGGCCTTTTTCGAGACCGACAAGGTGGAAGCGCGCTTCCGCCCCCACCACTTCCCCTTCACCGAGCCGAGCGCAGAGATGGATGTGCGCTATGAGCGTGTGGGCGATGCGGTGAAAGTGGGCTCGGGCGACAAGTGGATGGAAATCCTGGGCTGCGGCATGGTCCATCCCAATGTGATCAAGTCCTGCGGGCTGGATCCGGAGGAATATCAGGGCTTCGCCTTCGGCATGGGCGTGGATCGCCTCGCCATGCTCAAATACGGCATGCCCGACCTGCGCCCCTTCTTCGAGCCTGATGCCCGCTGGCTCAGCCATTACGGCTTCAGCCCGCTCCTGCAGGCGAACCTCGCCACCGGTTTGAGCTAGGACACGGCGATGCGGCTCAATTCCGATCACCTTCAGGCTTTCGGCACCCTGGCCGCCGCGATCGCGGCGCTCATTGCGCTGTTTGTCGCCTGGGATCAGGGCCGCGTCATGCGTCAGGAGATCCGCGCCTCGGTCTGGCCGGCCCTGCAGGTGGATGGCTTCTCGACCCAGCGTGATGACGCCATCGTCCAGGGGCTGAACATTCAGAACGCCGGCGTGGGCCCGGCCCGGATCGATTCCATCGCCATCTTCTATCGAGGCGCGCTCGTTGCTGATCTCGAGGCTCTGTCCGAATTGTTTCCGGGCCATACCGGTCGTTCCGCGACCAGCGTCACCGGGCGCATCATTGGCGCGGGCGATACGGTGGAAGTCTTCGCCTTCCAGGCGCCGCGCTCAGAAGGCGATGATGCGGTCGAGATGATGTACGACCTCGCCAGCAACTATACCGTGGACGTGTGCTATTGCTCGGTTCTGGACGAGTGCTGGATGGCGCACACCAGCGGGTCCGCCAACCCGAAACCTGAATCTGTGGACGCTTGCCCTCTTGAAGGCGTCAGCAACCTCTAACTCCCCGACCCTTTGGACCTGACCGATGAAATTCACCTATTCCTGGCTCAAAGAGCATCTGGACACCGATCTCAGCCTCGCCCAGCTCGACGAGGCGATGACCATGGCGGGTCTGGAGATCGAGGAGATCGAGGATCCGGGCGCCAAGCTCGCCGAGTTCTCCACCGCCTATGTGAAAGACGCCCAGCCGCACCCCGATGCGGACAAGCTGCGCGTCTGTACGGTGGAGACCCGGGACGGGATCAAGCAGATCGTCTGCGGCGCGCCCAATGCGCGCGCAGGGATGACGGCGATCTATGCGCCGCTGGGCGCCTATATTCCGGGTCTGGATTTCAGCCTCGACAAGAAGCCGCGCAAGATCCGCGGCATCGAGAGCCATGGCATGATGTGCTCGACCAAGGAGATCGAGGCGGGCGAGGATCATGACGGCATTGCAGACCTCAAAGGCGACTGGCCGGTGGGCACTCCCGCCGCCGAGGCGCTGGGTCTGAACGATCCGGTCATCGACTTTGAAGTCACGCCGAACCGCCCCGACTGGCTGGGCGTTTACGGCATTGCGCGCGATCTGGCTGCGGCCGGCGCGGGCACGCTCAAAACCGGCCCGGTCAAGACAATCCCCGGCAGCTTCCCTTGCCCTGTGACAGTGAAACTTGACTGGCCTGAAGCCTGCCCGATCTTTGCGGGCCGGGTGATCAGGGGCGTCAAGAACGGCCCGTCGCCAGACTGGATGCAGAAGCGCCTGAACGCCATTGGCATCAAGCCCAAGAACCTGCTGGTGGACGTGACCAACTATGTCTCGTTCGACTATGCGCGCCCGCTGCACGTCTATGACATGGCCAAGATCGGTCCGGTGCTCTACGCCCGCAAGGGCAGGGGCGAGGCGGACCAGCATGTGGCGCTCGACGAGAAGACCTACACCCCGTCCGAAAGCCATTGCGTGATCGCCGATGATGAGCGGGCTCTGGGCCTGGGCGGCATCATGGGCGGCCAGTATTCGGGTTGCTCGTCGGACACGACGGATGTCTTCATCGAGAGCGCCTGGTTTGATCCGGCGATCATTCGCAAGTCCGCGCGCGAGCTGGGCATCGAGTCTGACGCCAAATACCGCTTCGAGCGCGGCGTGGATCCCGAGAGCCCGGTCGACGGCATCGAGCTCGCCACCGCGCTGATCCTTGAATATGGCGGCGGTGAGGCCTCTGACGTGACGGTGTCGGGCACAGCGCCGGCGCGTCCGGACGACATCATGTTCGATCCGGCCCGCATCAAGCGCCTTCTGGGCCTCGAGCTGTCTGAAGACCGGATCGAGGAGATCCTCGTCTCGCTGGGCTTTGGCGTGACCCGCGGCGAGCGCTGGACGGTGAGCGTGCCGAGCTGGCGTCGCGATTGCGCCCAGCAGGCTGACCTGATCGAGGATGTGGCGCGCATTGCGGGCTATGACAATCTGCCTGTGGTCTCCTTCCGCCGCCCCGAGGGCGAGCGTTTCGAGGCGCCTGCGACCGAATTGCAGAACCGGGTGCGGGCGGCGCGTCGTGCGGCGGCCAATCGCGGCTATCGCGAAGCCATTACCTGGTCCTTCTGCCGGTCGGATCAGGCGGATCTGTTTGGCGGCGTCGGCGAGGGTCTGGTGCTGGAGAATCCGATCAGCTCGGAACTGGATGTGATGCGTCCGACCGCGCTCATTCATCTTCTGACCAGCGTGCAGAAAAGCGCCGATCGCGGCTTTGACGATGCCCGCTTCTTTGAAGCCGGCCCGATCTATCTCAATGATGCGCCCGACGGTCAGCAGACCGTGGTCGCCGGCGTGCGCCGCGTGGTCGCCGCGCGCGACTGGCGGGGCGAAGGCGCGCCGGATGTCTTTGACATCAAGGCGGACGCCATGGCGGCGCTGGAGGCGGCGGGCGCGCCCGTCGACAAGCTGCAGGTGACTGCCGATGCGCACGATCACTGGCATCCGGGTCGGTCAGGCGTTCTGCGTCTGGGCCCGAACGTGCTGGCCGAGTTTGGCGAAATCCATCCCCGGACTCTGAAGGCGCTGGATGTGGATGGCCGCGTGCTGGCGTTTGAAGTGTTCCTGGACGCCATCCCGGCGACCAAGAAGAAGGCGCTCAAGGCGCGGCCGCCGCTGGAACTGTCTGGTCTGATGGCGGTCAAGCGCGACTACGCCTTCCTGATGGACGCGTCGGCGCCGTCGGCGGAGCTGATCAAGGCGGTCAAGGGCGCGGAAAAACAGCTCATCACCGATGTGGCGCTGTTTGACGTCTATTCCGGCCAGGGCGTGCCCGAAGGTCAGGTCTCGCTGGCGCTGGAAGTCACCATACAGCCGACCGACAAGACCCTGACGGACAAGGAGATCGAGGCGATCAGCGCCAAGATCATCGCCAACGCCCAGAAGGCCGGCGCGTCGCTGCGCGGCTAGAGCACAAGAAAACGCCCCGGAGGCTTGAGGTCTCCGGGGCGCTCACATCGCCCAGCCCCGTCCCTGTCGCGCTAGACCCTCAGATTGAGACCGCTGCGCGCGATCTCCTGCGGCGTCACGGCGCTATCAAGATTGTTATCAAGCGGTTGGGTCACCTGCCGGACGCGCTGGGGCTCCTGAGCGGTCTCGCTCAGCCGATCCACGAGTGAGGGGGTCGGATCGGGCTGGCTGAGCCCGTTATCACGGGTGGAGAGCCCGCTGTCGGCGCGGTCGAACCGCGTTTCAAACCGGGTGTTGGGTGTTGTGATTTCAGTCTCGGCGTCGCCCAGGCTGGCCCCGGTTTCCGGCCGGGTCACGGCGTCAGGATCGCGCGCCTCATCAGGGGCGTCATCCGTCTCTGCCGGAGCGGCGTCAACGCGGAGCGATGGGCTGTCTTCAGGCGACTGCGCCTGTTCCAGCGCCGCCGTGGTCGGGTTTACCTCTTGAGCGGCGCGGGCGCTGGCGTTCAGGCCGTCATCGGCCGGGTTTTCAGGCTCGCGGGCGGGGGCTTCGGGGCGGGCGTTCAGCTCGGGCTGACGCTCGCGGGCGAAAGCATCAGAGCGCTCGAGATTGTCCTCGATGCGCGTTTCAATGCGCTGTTCCTGGCGAGCGCTGGCGTCATCGCGCTGGGCCTCGCGGAGCTGATCGGTCTGAACGCGATCATCTTCGACCACGGTGCGAATCTGATCCGTGCGCTGCTCGCGGACTTGGACCGCGTCCGTGCGCGTCTGCTGACGGGTGGCCTCTTGCGCCTGCGCCTTGCTCAGTCGTTCGGCGACGCTGGGCGTGTCTGCAGCCGGCTCAGCGGTCTCTCTCGCTTGGACAACACTCGCTTCAGACGCCTCACGGGTCGGTTGCGGCGGTTCCGGGCGAATGGCGAGACGCTGCTCCTGAGCTTCGAGAAGCGCGGCATTGGTGGAGGCGTTGAGACGGTCCTGACTGACCTGGGCGAACCCCTCGGCCGCGGCGGAGCGGTTCGGCGTCTCATCGTCAGTAGACCGGTTTCCGGCGGGATTGCGATCCTGACGCTCCTGCGCGCTTTCAGGGCGGTCCACAGGCCGGACCGCCGCCGCATCGCTCGCGCCGGTGGAATTGATCAGAACGGGGTCAGACTCGCGGGGCGGCGTCCGGTATAGATCCACCAGATAGCCCGCACCGCCTTGTATATCGGCGACCATCGCGCACCTCTGCACATCTCGCGTCTCATCAGAGTATACAGATTCAGCGAAAGCCTGCGGCGCCCGACCGGTTCTGAGGGTTTCTCAAAGGTAAAGAAAAGGCCCCGACGAGGAACGCCGGGGCCTGATCATCAGGATGAGAGAAGGGTCTAGCCTTCGCTGGCGTCGCCCTCGTCCTCATCCATCAGCTCTTCCATCAGGAAGGTGTATTCGAGCGCCAGACGACGCGCGCTTTCCTGAAGGTTGGCGGCGGCGGAGTGACCGCCCTCCATGTTTTCATAATACAGCACGTCCTGATCCATCTCGTTGAGGAGATAGGCGAGTTTCCGGGCGTGACCCGGATGGACGCGGTCATCCTTGGTGGAGGTCAGCAGGAACATGGGCGGATAGTCGACGCCGGTCTCCACATTGTGGAAGGGCGAGATCGAGCGCAGGAAGGCGCGCTCTTCGGGGTTCTCGTCCGGGAAGCCGTATTCGTCCTGCCAGCTCGCGCCCGCCAGAAGCGTGTGGAAGCGCAGCATGTCCAGCAGCGGCACCTGGCTGATCACCGCGCCCCACAGATCCGGACGCTGGGTGTACATCACGCCGGTCAGAAGGCCGCCATTGGAGCCGCCCTGAACCGCCAGCTGGTCAGACGTGGTGACGCCGTCATCGATCAGGTCCTCGGCGACCGCGATCAGGTCGTCATAGATGCGCTGACGGTTGGTGCGCAGACCCGCCTGGTGCCAGGCCGGACCGAACTCGCCGCCGCCGCGGATGTTCGCCAGCACATAGGTGCCGCCGTTTTCCAGCCACATGCGGCCGCGCGTGCCCGAATAGGATGGGGTCAGGCTGACCTGGAAACCGCCATAGGCGTACAGAAGCGTCGGTTGCGGACCTTCCGCGCCTTCGGCGTGTACCACGAAATAGGGGATCATCGTGCCGTCAGTGCTCTCGGCCTGACGCTGTTCGACCACAAGGCCTTCGGCGTCAAACCAGGACGGGGCGGATTTCGCCGGTTCCAGCTCGAGATCGGCGGTGAGGCGATAGAGCGCTTCAGGCTCCAGGAAGCCTTCCACATTCACATAGGCGAGATCGGATTGCTCGTCGGCGGTGACGATGGAGAGCGAGGCGTTCTCCGGCGTCTCCACACTTTCGCTGGTCCAGCCGGCCTCGGTGCGGGTGAAGGCTTCAAGGCCGCCCACAACATTGTCGTTGATCACCATCAGAAGGTGGTTCTGGGTGGTGGCGACGCCATCGATGGACTGGCGCGCATTGGGCGTGAACACAACCTCGACGGCCGGCAGTTCGCCGGTCTCGACGAACTCGGCCATGTCAAAGCTGAGGATCGAGCCGGTGGGGTAGGTCATGCCGCCCTCGACCGGGGTCCATTCCTCTTCGATGGAGAAGACCAGCTGGCCGTCAAACAGGGTTTGCGGGCTCGATTTGCGCGGCAGCGGCATCTGCACCGGCTCGCCGGTTGCGCCATCAGGCAGGTAGAAATAGACGCTTTCAAAGAAGCTCGCGGCCTGGATGGCCATCATGTAGGCCGTGCCGTCCGCCTGTTCGAAGCGGGCGGGCCAGACGCCCACATTGCTTTCCTCGCCGGTGATGACCACTTCGGCCTCTTCGATCGGCGTGCCGCGGCTCCAGCGCTTCACCACGAAGGGATAGCCCGACTGGGTGGCTTCGGCCGGATCCAGCGCGGTCGCGATCAGCAGCGTGTCTTCGTCGATCCAGGCGGTCGAGCCCTTGGTCTCGTCGATGGTGAACCCGTCCTCGATGAATTCGCGGGTCTCCATGTTGAATTCACGGCGCACTGCGGCGTCAGAGCCGCCATCGGACAGGGTGATCATGCAGCGGGTGTAATCGGGCGCGAGGCAATCCGCGCCGCGCCAGACCCAGTTATGGCCTTCCGCTTCGCCCAGGGCGTCGAGATCGAGCACCACATCCCATTCCGGGTTTTCGGTGGCGTAGCTCTCGACCGAGGTCTTGCGCCACAGGCCTTTGACGTGGTCGGCGTCCTGCCAGAAATTCCAGAGCTCGCCATTGCGCACGCCGACATAGGGGATGCGGTCGGTGGACTGCAGCACTTCGAGCGCCTGATTGTAGAGCGTGTCATAGCGCGGGTCGGAGGTGAGGCGGTCGAGCGAGCGCTCGTTCATCTCGCTGGCGAAGGCGAGGGCGCGTTCGCCTTCCACCTCTTCCAGCCAGACAAGGCTTTCTTCTTCCGCCTGGATCGCAGCGTTCAGCTCTGCGCCTGGCAGGTTGGCGGTGTCGGTCACACCGGACTCCTCGGTTTCAGTCGTATTGGTTTGTTCGGACGGCGAACAGGCCGCGAGCGCCAGAACGGCGGCGGCGGCGGACAGGTGATAACCCCAGCGGCGCATCATGCTCTCCCCTTGTTGAGCGACTGCGCGCATTCAACAGGGCATCGGTCTCCGGGTCAAAGTGAACCTGCTTCAGCGAGCCTTCTCTTGCAGGCCGGGCAGGACCGGCGTATCGCTGACATTATGAGAGCTTACGCCATGAACGGGGCGGGCAACGCCTTCATCGTGCTTGATCGCCGCGACGCATCCGGTCCCGCCGCCTATGGGGAGAGCGGGATTGCGGCCCTGCTGGACGTGCATCCCTTTGATCAGCTGATCGTGCTCGACCCCTCATCAGACGCCGATGCAGACCTGCGGGTCTGGAACCGCGATGGCGGCGAGGTCGGCGCCTGCGGCAATGGCACCCGCGCCGCGGCCTGGCTGTTGTTCGAGGATGGCGCGAAACCGCAGCTCAGCTTCACCTCGTCCGGCGGCCCCATGAGGGCGCAACGGTTAAGCGATGGCGCAGCGGAAGTGGATCTGGGCCCGGCGCGGCTCGACTGGCGAGACATCCCGCTATCCCTGCCCATGGACACGATGCGGCTCGATTTCGGCGTCAACCTGCCCGATGGCGGACGCCTTGAAGGTCCCGGCGCGGTCTCCATGGGCAATCCCCATGTGGTGTTCGCGGTGGATGACGTGCTCGCCCTGCCGCTCGCCGAGATCGGCCCCTGCATTGAGCACGATCCGCTCTTTCCCGATCGGGTGAACGCCGGCTTCGCGCAGGTGCGCGCCCGGGACGATATCCGCCTGAAGGTGTTCGAACGCGGCGCGGGCCTGACGCTGGCCTGCGGCACCGGCGCTTGCGCGGCCCTCGTCGCCCTGCATCGTCAGGGGCTTGTGAACCGCGAGGCCGTAATTGAGGCCGATGGCGGCAAGCTGCCCGTGCGCTGGGACACTGAGGGCCATGTGCATCTGTCCGGCCCGGTGGTTCTGGAGCGTGAGCTCGATCTGCGGGGCGTTTGAACCTTGCTGAAACCCCGGCCAAGCGCAGCGCAGAGCCGGGGCCTCCATCAGGATTGGGCGCTTAAGTCGGAGAGAGGTCCCGGGTCGTCGCTCCGCTCGCCCGGGAATTCAAATCCTTCTCTTCCCCAGCGAAGGCTGGGGCCCAGAGCCGGGAATGCAGCGTTTCATGATCTCTGGGTTCTGAACTCTTGGGAATTCACGCTGTTCGCGCATACCCGCCCTGCAGACTCCCTTCCCCGCTTGACCGAAGGGCCTCTCAACCCCACTTTGCGCGGCCATGAGCACACCTGTGGAAAACCCGGCCCCGTCCCCTGAAGCGTCAGAGGGACGCGATGTGGAGATCGTCACCTTTGGCTGCCGGCTGAACGCCTGGGAGTCCGAAGTGATGCGCGATCATGCGCGTGCGGGCGGCTTATCCGATGCGGTGATCATCAACACCTGCGCGGTCACCAATGAGGCCGTGCGTCAGGCGCGCCAGACCATCCGCCGGATGAAGCGCGAGCGGCCCGATGCCCGCATGATCGTCACCGGCTGCGCCGCCCAGATCGATCCCGAGCAGTTCGCGAAGATGGCCGAGGTGGATCAGGTGCTTGGCAATGCCGAGAAGCTGCGCCCGGAAACCTTCAAGTCCACCGTCATTGGCGGTGGGGACAAGGTGAAGGTGGATGACATCATGGCGGTCAGCGAGATCGCCAGTCATCTCGTGGACGGGCTGGACGGCCGCGCCCGCGCCTATGTTCAGGTGCAGACCGGTTGCGATCACCGCTGCACCTTCTGCATCATCCCCTATGGCCGCGGCAATGCCCGCTCCGCCCCCGCTGGCGAGGTCGTCGATCAGGTCAAACGTCTTGTCGAGACCGGGCATTCCGAAGTGGTGCTGACGGGCGTGGACATGACGAGCTGGGGCCAGGACTTGCCGGGCGCGCCCAAGCTGGGCCGCCTCGTGCGCGCCATCCTCAAGCAGGTCCCGGACCTGCAGCGCCTGCGCCTGTCCTCGATCGACGCCATCGAGATCGATGAGGACCTGTTCCGCGCCATCGCCGAGGAAGAGCGGCTCTGCCCCTACATGCACCTGTCGCTTCAGGCGGGGGATGACATGATCCTCAAGCGCATGAAGCGCCGCCATTCGCGCGATGACGCGATTGCGCTGGCCAAACGCCTGCGCGCGGTGCGCCCGGACATCGCCTTTGGCGCGGACCTGATTGCGGGTTTCCCGACCGAGACCGAAGAGATGTTCGAGAACTCGCTAAGGCTGGTGGATGAGTGTGATCTCGCCTTCGTCCATGTCTTCCCCTATTCGCCGCGTCCCGGCACGCCGGCCGCGCGCATGCCGCAAGTGGACCGCGAAGTGGTGAAGGAGCGCGCCGCCCGTCTGCGCGCCAAATCGCATGAGGCGCTGCAACGCCATCTCGCCTCGCGCGTTGGCAAGGAGATGACGGTGCTGGTCGAGAAGCCCGGCTTCGCGCGCGCCGATGACTTCACCCCCGTGCGCATGAAATCGGGCGCCCGTCCCGGCGCGCTTGTCCGGGCGATGATCACCGGGCATGACGAGAAAGCCCTGTTCGCAACACCGCTGGAGGCTGCCTGGTGAGCTGGTTCAAATTCGGTTTCGGCAAGAAAAAGCAAAAGGACGAGACCCCGTCCGAGGCTCCGGCGCTCGAGGCGCCAGAGACTGACGCCGAATCTGAAGCGCCCGTTGAATCCGCGGTGATCGCCGAAGTCGAAAAAGCGCCAGAAAGCCTCGATGAGCCGCGTCCGGCGGAACCGGCTCCGGCGCCTGCCGATCCCGAACCGGAGCTGGAAGACCGCGCCGAAGAGGTCGTCTCTGAAAATACTCCGAACCCGGATGAAATCGCTGAAACGCCTGCGCAGACAAGCGGTCTCGAGGCCTTGGCTGAAACTCTGGCCGAGCCCGAGTCAATTGATCCGGTTACGGAAGAAATGCCTCCAGCGGCCGAGCCTCAGCCTGAACTGGTTGAAGAGAAGAAGGGCTTCTTCGCCCGCCTCGCCGCCGGTCTGAAGAAATCCTCTTCCCGGCTCAGCGACGGACTGAGCTCGCTCTTCACCCAGCGCAAGCTCGATCAGGAGGCGCTGGACGAGCTTGAGGAATTGCTGATCGCCGCGGATATCGGCGCGCCCACCGCCGCCAAGGTCGTTGCGCGTCTGGCCAAGGATCGCTTTGACAAGGATGTCAGCGATCTCGAGATCCGCGAAGCGCTGGCCGATGTGGTGGCTGAGACCCTCCAGCCCTATGAGCAGCCGCTGGACATGACCGGCGGGACGCCGAGTGTTGTCGTGTTCGTGGGCGTGAACGGCTCGGGCAAGACCACCACCCTGGGCAAGATCGCGGTGAAGATGACGCGCGAGGGCGCGGACGTGATCACGGCGGCAGGCGACACCTTCCGCGCCGCCGCCGTCGAGCAGCTTCAGGTCTGGTCAGAACGCGCGGGCGCGAAATTCCTGTCGCGCGAGCTGGGCGCGGATGCGGCGGGCCTCGCCTATGACGCCATCCAGCAGGGCCGCACCGAGATAGCTGACGCGGTCCTGATCGATACCGCCGGCCGGTTGCAGAACAAGGCCGAGCTGATGGATGAGCTTCGCAAGATCATCCGGGTCATCAGGAAGATTGACGACACTGCGCCCCATCACGTGCTGCTGGTGCTCGATGGCACGGTGGGTTCGAACGCCATTTCCCAGGCCGAAGCCTTCATGGAGACCGCCCATGTCACCGGCGTCATCATGACCAAGCTCGACGGCACCGCGAAGGGCGGCGCGCTGGTGCAAGTGGCCGAACGCTTCAAGCTGCCCATCCACTTTATTGGCGTGGGCGAGGGTGAAGCCGATCTTCAGGCCTTCAAGGCGAAAGAGTTCGCGCGGGCGCTGGCGGGGCTTGAGTCCTAGTCACCTCTTTCCCCGCGCAGGCGGGGATCCAGAGATCATGAAGCGCTGTGGGGGCGGCTCTGGGCCCCGGCCTTCGCCGGGGAAGAGCGTATTACAAAGCCTGAATTCCCGGGCGAGCGAAGCGAAGACCCGGGACCACCCTCCGCGTAAAGCGCCCTATTCTGAACGAGGCCCCGGCTCGGCGCTGCGCTTTGGCCGGGGTTTCACGCTGGGTCTTACCCCAACCCCCTCACCCAGTCCGGCACCACTTCCGTCGCCGGGCCGTAATGCTGCTCTTCAAACAGATCGCTGATTTCGCCCGGCTCAAGGGTCAGCTCGACCGTGTGGGCGCCGCCGCGGCGTGCTTCGGAGACGAAGCCGGCGGCGGGGTAGACCGTGCCGGATGTGCCGACCGCAACGAAGAGATCGCACCGGTCAAGGGCGGCGTAGATCTGATCGAGCCCCAGCGGCATTTCCCCGAACCAGACCACATGGGGGCGCAATCCGCCGCTCTTCCCGCACCCCGGACACGGGCGGGTGCGGGTCATGTCCTCGCGATCAAGGAACAGATGGCCGCACAGGGTGCATCGGGTTTTCAGCAACTCGCCATGCATGTGCAGAAGGTTCGCGGAGCCCGCCTGCTCATGCAGATCATCGATATTCTGGGTGACCAGCAGATAATTCGCCCGGCCATCGAGCAGCCAGTTCTGTTCAAGCTCGGCCAGCGCAAAATGGGCCGCATTGGCCCTGGCGTCAGCGAGGTTCGCCCGGCGGGCGTTGTAGAACCCCAGAACGGTGTCGGGATCCGCCTCGAAGGCTTCGGGCGTGGCGAGCTTCATCGGGTCGAACTTCGCCCACAGCCCGCCTTCCTCACGGAAGGTGCCCAGCCCGGATTCCGCTGATACGCCCGCGCCGGTCAGGATGACGATGTTCTCAAACCGCGCCATCAGATCAGCCGTTCGGGAAACGGGTCTGGAGCCAGCCCAGCATCAGCTCGGACAGCTCTGTGGGCGCTTCATACTGGGTCCAGTGGCCGATATCCTCGATCACATTCATGTCGAGATCCTTGCACAGCATGGGCATCCAGCCCGCGAGCTTGGGCGGCAGCATGTAATCGCATTCCGCCGAGATCATCTGGCACGGCATGGAGAGCCGGTGATCGACCCCGCCCAGCCTTTCCCAGTTCGCATCGAAATTGCGATACCAGTTCATCCCGCCGCGAAAGCCGGTCCTGGCGTAGGTCTCGGCGTAGACCTTGCGGACCTCAGGCGGGACCACGCAATCGTCCTCGCTTTTCAAACCGCCACGCGCGACGAAATTATCAAACCGCTTGGGCAGATGGGTGATGGAATCGGGCAGCTTGTCGAGATCGGCGCTCGGGGCGGGGCCGGCAAAGCTGAAGGCGAAGAAATCCTCTTCCCGGCCTGCGAAGAACTCATCCATGGCCTCGTCCTGGAAGGCGACGATGTAATGATCCTCGCCACCGCGCTCGCGGAAGACCTCTGTGGGCGGGACCGAGCCGCGCGGCAGGTGCGGGGTGTTCACCCCGATCGCGCCCAGAAAGCGCTCGGGGACCAGACAGGCGGCGTGCCACATCAGAATGCCGCCCCAGTCATGGCCGACCCAGACCGCCTTCTCGATCCCGAGCGCGTCGAGCAAACCGGTGAAATCGCCCACCAGATGATCCACGCCATAGGCCTCGACCGGATGGGGCGCGTCCGAGGCGCCAAAGCCGCGATTGTCCGCCGCGATCACCCGGTATCCCGCCTTCGCCAGATCCTCGATCTGCTGCGCCCAGCTCAGCGCCAGCTCGGGCCAGCCATGCATCAGAAGCACCGGCACGCCGTCCTCGGGGCCGGCCAGGTGCACCGAGAGCGTCACCTCCCCCACATCGATCCTCTGGGCGGGCGGCATGGGTGGGTGTGACATCAATTCCTCCGGCGCAATCAGGCGGGCCGCATCCCCGCACGTTTTTGTTTTCGCTCGAAGTGTAGAAGCTCGAACACGAAGACGGCCAGCCCCGACCAGATGAAAATGAAGGTGGCGAGATAGGCGAGGCTGAAGGGTTCGCCATAGACGAGCCCCACGATGAATTGCAGGGTGGGCGCGACGAATTGCAGAACCCCGATGATCGCAAAGCTCAGACCGCGCGCTCCGGTGAGAAACAGCAGGAGCGGCAGCACCGTCATCGGGCCCGTCATCATCAGAAGGAGCGCCTCGCTCGGGCCATTGAAGAAATGGCCGGCGTTCTCCCCGCCCTGAATCTCGAACAGGGTGAGCACCACAATGGACGGGATCGCCATGATCAGCGTCTCCCAGAACAGGCCGACGCGGGCATCCACCTGCACCGTCTTGCGCACATAGCCATAGGCGGTGAACGTGCCCGCCATGATCAGAGCGAAGATGGGTAGCGTTCCTACCGTGATGATCTGGTTGAGCACGCCCAGCACGGCGAGGCCAATCGCGATGGCGCGCAGGCGCGAGAAGCGCTCACGGGCGACGAACACGCCCACGGCCACATTCATCAAGGGGTTGATGTAATAGCCCAGCGAGGCTTCCAGCACATGGCCGGAATTGACCGAGAAGATGTAGACCCACCAGTTGGTCCCGATCAGAAGCGAGGTGCACACCAGCACCAGCAGCGTCTTGCGGTCATTGAGCACGGCCAGAGCCGGCCCCAGCCGGCGACTGACATACAGGATCGCCAGCAAGATGGGCGCAGACCAGACCACGCGCTGCAGCACGATCTCGATTGGGTTCGCGAACGCCAGGAACTTGTAGAAGATCGGCGACAAGCCCCAGATGAAATAGCCCGAAAAGGCGGCGAGCGCAGCCTGTTTGGGGTCGAGACGGTCAGGAACAGGCGGGGGAATCTGGCTCATGCCCGCCATTTAGGCGCGCGCGACCGATCTGTCACCTGAAGGGTGCTGCATCCGTACGAATTCGTGATCCGGATGACTCGGCCCGGGGCTTTGAGGGCGCCGCTCTCCGATGGGAGCGAGATAAGACCAAAGCCGCATCCGAGAGCGTAGTGAATAAGTAACCCGATGCGCGGACATAGTCGGGCTTGTGTGTACTGCGGAGTGCGGCCATGCGCTGGTCTGATCTGAAACTGTCCCGAAAACTGCCCTTGCTGATCGTGGGATTCGCCCTGCTGGGCATGGCGGCTGTCGCGGCGGCCAGCACGGTGACGGCGACCGGGACGATCGCCCGTCTCAACGAGGATCGGCTGTCGGCGGTGGCGAGCTCCCGGGCGCATGAACTCGAGCGCTATTTCCAGCGGATCAGGACCGATCTCCACTCGGTCGCCTCTGATCCCACGACCGGGATCGCGCTTTCCGAATTCAACGAGACGTTCGCCGGACTGGCGATGGAGGGGTCTGCGACGCAGGTCCTGAAGGACGCCTATATCCGCAACAATCCCAACCCTTTGGGAGAAAAGCACCTGCTTGACGCGGCGATGACGGGCACGGCCTATGATGATGTGCATGCCCGGTATCACCCCTGGATGCGGGGTCATCTTCTGGACAATGGCTATTACGACATCTTCTTTTTCAACACCCGCGGAGACCTGATCTATTCGGTCTTCAAGGAAGAGGATTTCGCGACGAATTTCGCTCGCGATGGCGGAGAATGGTCGGGAACCGATCTTGGTGCGGCCTTCCGCGGCGCAATGGCGCTGGAAAGCGGAGGGTTCGCCTTCTTTGACTTTGCGCCCTACGCGCCCAGCAATGACGCGCCCGCCAGTTTCATGTCGATGCCGGTCTTCGAGAATGGAGAGCGCATTGGCGTTGTGGCCTTTCAGATGCCGATCGACGGCATCAACACGATCATGTCCGACACCAGCGGGCTGGGCGAAACCGGGGAAGCCCTGATCGTGGGTCAGGACCGTCTCCTGCGCAATGATTCACGCTATACGGCGGAGAGCGACATCCTTCAGGCGCGCCTTGATGCGGAAGCGGTCGCCCGCACCCTGTCGACCGGCGAGCCCGCGTTTTCCCCGCGCGTGACTTTTCAGGGACGGACCGTGGGCGAAGCAACCGCGGCCTTTGATTTCGCCGGCGTGCGCTGGGCGCTTGTCGCCTTGCAGGATACAGCCGAGCGGGACGCGCCGATCTGGGTCATGATCAGCGCGATTGGCGTTGTTCTGTTGTTCGCCTGCCTGTTGATCGGCATGGCGGGCCTGTGGGCGGCCAGAACGCTGAGCGGGCCCATGGGGCGGGTCAGCCTGGCGCTGGACGCCGTCACGACTGGCGGCGTGGTGAAGACCAACCATGCGGACCTTGAGCGGAAGGACGAGATCGGCGGCCTGGCCCGTGCGGTTCAGGCTTTCCAGCGCAATCTGCAGGAACAGGCTGTTCTGAAGGCCGAGCAGAGCCAGCGCACCAATCTGGACAAACGCCGACAGCTTGAGCTTGAGCGCCTGATCGCAGACTTCAAGACGCAGGTGGCGCGCATGATGGAGCTGGTTACGCGCGAAGTGGATCAGATGAATGCGGACGCCAGCGCGGTCAGCTCCGCCGCCGAGCAGGCGACGACAGGCGCAACGGATTCCGCGCGGGCCTCCGAACAGGCCTCCGAAGCGGTGTCCTCTGTCTCGGCCGCGGCGCAGGAGCTTGTGGCCTCGATCGCCGAGATTGCGCGCCAGACCGAAACCGCCCGGGATGTGGTGGAGAAAACGGTCGGACTCACCGAAGGCGCAGACGCACAGGTGAAACAACTCTCTGAATCCGCTCAGAAGATTGGCGCCATTCTCAATCTGATCAACGACATCGCCGAACAGACCAACCTGCTGGCGCTGAACGCCACCATCGAGGCGGCGCGAGCAGGCGAAGCCGGCAAGGGGTTCGCCGTCGTCGCCCAGGAGGTCAAGGCGCTGGCCGAGCAGACGTCCAAGGCGACCGGAGAGATTGCGACCCAGATCAGTTCCGTGCAGACCTCGACGCAGGGCGCCGTTTCCGCGCTGGGAAACATCTCCGACGCAATCCGAAAGGTGTCCGAGATCAGCAACGCCATCGCCTCCGCCATCGAGGAGCAGAACGCGGTCACCTCGGAAATCTCGAACGCGATCACCCTGGCTTCCAGTGGAACCGAACGGTCCGCCCTGGAAAGCGCTCAGGTCTCGGCCTCCATCACCCAGACCTCGGAGCGGGCAGCCAGCGTCCGCAAATCGGCGGAAACCGTCACAGGGACGCGGTCACAGCTGGAGAAGACCATTTCCAGCTTCCTGTCCGCCGTCAGTCAGGATCTTGATGACCGCCGCAAGGATCGCCGGTTCGAGGTCACCCAGGCCGTTGTCGTCACCCAGTCGGGCCGGTCACTGGAGGCGACCCTGCGTGATATCAGCCTGGGCGGCGTCCGGATCGAACCCCCGATCAAGGTCAGCCTGGGCGAGCGGGTGGAGATCTGTTTCCCGACCGGAGAACGGATCCGGGCCCGGGTCGCCCATGTGGACTCGACCTATTGTGGTCTTGCCTTTGTTGAAAGGCTGACGGTTCTGCCCGGCGGAGTCGCGGCGGCGTGATCAGTCGCCTGCGCGCCGCCGGTTGATCAGCGCGCCCAGTCGCCAGGCCAGCCAGACCGCGCTCCAGACATTGCCGAGGATCGGCAGGGGCAGGATGAAGGCCAGTGCGATCAGCTTGTTGGGCTCAAACACCCAGATCAGGATCGCGATCAGCACAAAGCCGAGATAGAGATCGATCAGGCTGACCACGCCCCAGGGCTCGGACACCAGCCAGCCCACCGCTTCGGAGAGCGACTGCCCGGCGGTCATCCCTGCCCAGACGATGGCGAAGGCGAGGGCGATAGCGCCCAGGGCTGCGATAATCCGAAAGCCTGTGGTCATGTCCCGCTCCTGTGCGTGCTTCACAAGGACATACGGGAAGGCAGGCGGATCGGATTACCGGTTCAGCTCGCAGCTGCGCACGCGGTCGCGCTGGTTCTGGGGGAAGCGTCCGATCCAGCACTGGTCAAAGACCGAGCAATAGCAGACTTGGACTTCGGACTCCCACCGGGCGGCGTTGAGGCGCTCCCAATAGGCGCGATCAGGCGTGCCTTCGGCGGGCCGGGTGAAGTGGATGAAGCCGGCCTCGTCATCGGGCGCCAGCAATTGCGGAGCGACGGGATTGGTCAGCACCTGATTGTCTTCAAAGATCTGCTGGAAAGCCTCTTCCCGGCCCTCGGGATCGTCGTCATACCCTTCGACCAGGCTGACAAAATAGGGGATGGGACCCGGATAGGTCACGCCTTCATGGATGAAGTGCAACCAGCGGATATCGACCGGACCGAGGCCGCGATTGCCGATGTAATAGCTCAGCCGGTGGACCTGTTCCTCACTGTCATAATTGCCGTGGGCGATAGTGGGGATGGGCAGCACGCTGGCTTCCAGCTGGCGCTGCATGACCACGCCCTGAAACACCGCCACAAACAGCGAGGCGACCGAGATGATCGTGACGGCGACCGCTACGATGATCTCGATCAGACGGATGCGGCTTGAGCGCATCGCAGCCTAGTCCCGGTCGGCGTCGGCCACGTCCGGCGTGGTTTTCGGCTCATACGGCTGGTCGGCGGGATGGCGATAGCAATCCTCATCAAGCTCGCCTTCCCATTTGGCCACAGCGGTCGCCACGGTGGCGTCGCCGGTGACGTTGAGCGCGGTGCGGGCCATGTCCATGATCCGGTCCACCGGCAGGATGAAGCCCACAATGATCGCCACCTGCTCGGCGCTGACGCCGAAGGTGTCGAGCACGATCGCCAGCAGGAAGAGCGAGGCGGAGGGAATGCCGGCCGCGCCGATCGAGACGATGGAGGCGGTGAAGGCGATCAGGAAATAGTTCGCCAGCGTCAGGTCATAGCCGAAGGCCTGGGCCGTGAAGAGCGCCAGAATCCCCAGATAGAGCGCCGTGCCGTCCATGTTGATGGTCGCGCCCAGCGGCAGGACCGAGCCTGCAATGGAGCGTTTGACGCCGAGATTCTCGCTGGCGTTGGCGATGGTCACCGGCAGAGTGGCGCTCGAGGAGGCAGTGGAATAGGCCACTGCGATGGCGTCGAGCATGCCGCGCAGGAAGTTCATCACCGGCAGGCCGAGCACGAAGCGGATGAAGCCGCCATAGACCAGCACGGCGTGGGTGATGAGGCCCACATAGACCGCCGCGATCAGCACGGCGATGGCGGCCAGCGCCTCGAACCCTTGCGAAGCAACAGTGTGGGCGACCAGGGCGAAGACGCCGAAGGGCGCCACTTCCATGACAAGATGGGTGACTTTCAGGATCACATTGGCGGCCTGGGTGAACAGATCGCCCACCAGCTTGCCCTCGCGACCGGCCATCAGGATGCCGACGCCCAGCAGCACGGCGAAGAAGATGATCGCCAGCACGTCGCCGTCCGCCAGCGCCGCGATGGGATTGTCCGGCACGATGCCCAGAAGGCGTTCGACCAGCGTCGGCGCTTCACGCGATACCGGCACGGCGTCTGCTCCGCCCAGATCCACGCCTTCTCCGGGCTTGAACAGCAGGCCGAAAATGATGCCGATGATGTTGGCGAAGAAGGTGGTGGCGAAATAGAGGGCCATGGTCTTCAGACCGATGGAGCCCAGCTTTTTGGGATCGCCCAGCGCCACCACGCCGGAGACCAGCGTGGTCAGGATCAGCGGGACGATGAGCATCCGGATCAGGTTGATGAAGAGATCGCCGACCGGTTTGATGAAGGTCTCGAGCCAGTCTGCGGCGGCTTCCCCGCCCATGATCCGGCTCAGAATGCCGCCGAAAATGACGCCGATCACGAGCGCGCCGAGCACGCGCTGCCAGAGCGCGATCTTAAACCAACCTCTCATACAGGCCCCTCCCCGGCGGCTCTCATATCAGAACCGCGCCAGCCTAAGCCCGGATGCGAGGAGGTCAACGATCTGACGCCGTAGGGTTATCAGAAATCAATCACAATTCGGATTCACGGGCCGCCTGGCCGACAGCCTTCAGCACGCCCATGCGCACGCCATAGACGAGCCAGAACACGCCGATGATCAGCATCCAGGGCGCGGTGGGCAGAGCCGGGTTGAGTCGCGACAGGACCACCAGCACGCTGGCCATGACCACATGACCGATCACCACGCGCCAGCTGAGATCGCGATAACTTTCCGCGGTCCGGATCGTGGCTTCCGAGAACCAGCGCCAGGCCCGGTTCACCGAGCCTGAATCCCGCTCCCGGCGGGCTCTTTCGGATTGGTCGGGCTGATAGGACATATGCTCAGGATACGGACTTGTTCAGGCCCTGTCAAAATGCCGTTTCCAAGGCGTGTGAACAAAAAAACCCGCCGTGACGGCCTTGCGCGACCGCCCGGCGGGCCCAGGAGAGATCGTGAGCGGCGGCGCCTAGCCGAGCGCGGCTTCGGCCCGGATGACGGCGGCGGCCGCGTTCACCACGGACGCGATGCGGACAGCGGCCTGGATCTGCTCGGTGGTCAGACCGGCCTTGCGCAGCTCGTGCTCGTGCGCGTCAATGCACATGCCGCAGCCATTGATGGCGGAAACGGCGAGGGACCACAGCTCGAAATCGGCCTTGTCCACGCCCGGATTGCCGATGACGTTCATGCGCAGCTTGGCCGGCATGGTCTTGTAATCGCTGGCGGAGACCAAGTGGTTGAAGCGGTAGAACACATTGTTCATGCCCATGATCGAAGCGGCGGCCTTGGCGGCGCTCAGCGCTTCGGCGGAGAGCTTGTCCTCGACCTCGGAGACGATGTCGTTGAGGGTTTCACGCTCTCCGACGGCATAGGCGGACGCCAGGAAAACACCGTATTTCTTCTGGTCGTCCAGAACGGTTTCGCGGGCCAGGGAGCTGAGATTCAGCTTGATGTCCTTGGCGTGGTCGGGGAGGCGGTTTTTCAGGGCGTCAAGGCTCATGGCGCGTCCTTTCATGCTTGCAAAGGGTTTGGACCGGCCGTCCGGCAGGGCAGAAGCGCCCGTCACCAGATGGGGGATAGGTTCGGGCGGGGGACATTGGGCGGCCGGTCCGGCTGCGCCCATGGCGGACCATGAACGTAGCGGGGCTGGCCGTCATCGGACGGCCCGTTAGGGCCGTCCGACTTCGGTGCGTTCGACTTAGAGCGTGTCGCCGCCAGCCTGACGGTTGCACGGGCACAGCTCGTCGGTCTGAAGGGCGTCCAGAACACGCAGGGTGTCGTCCGGGTTACGGCCGACATTGAGGTTGGTCGCATAGACGTGCTGGATGACGCCATCGGGATCGACAATGTAGGTGTAGCGGTAGGCCACGCCCTCGGGGGAGCGCACGCCCAGACCATCGACCAGAGAACCGGTGGTGTCAGCGAACTGCCACTGGTTCAGGCCCTTCAGATCCTGGTGCTCACGACGCCAGCCGAGCTTGGAGAACTCGTTGTCGGTCGAGCCGGTCATCACGACGGCGTCGCGATCAGCGAACTCGTCTTCCAGGTTCGCGAAGGCCACGATCTCGGTCGGGCAGACGAAGGTGAAGTCTTTCGGATAGAAGACGATGACTCTCCACTTGCCCGGGAAGGACTCGTTGGTGATCGGCTCGAAAGCGGACTCGCCATTTTCTTCGTGCTGATTGAATTTCGGCTTCACGCCGACGACTTCGAATTCGGGGAGCTTGTCGCCAATACCCAGCATGTGTGTCTCTCCTGGCAGGATTGAAAACTCGGACGAGGGCGGTTGGTTCGGGGTCCGCCCTTCGACGTCAATGGATATGAGGGCAAGCTATCGATAAATCCAATGGATTGTTCCTGTTGCTCCCATAGGATTTATCAATAGAGGAGGGGGTGTAGAACAAAGCAATATAGATCAGTGACTTAGGGCTCTTCCGTTGAGATGGTTCTCGCTGCAGCCGAGCCCTTGGAGCGGTTTTGCGCCGGCCAAAACCGCCATATCGATATATCCTATGGTCTCCCCTAATTAAATCGATTTGATAAATGTATGGGCCTCGCGCCATCCTGCCTGCAATCTAGACGTTCTGATCCGGGAGGACACGACCATGGACGGACACGATATGAAATCAGCGGGCGGGTGCCCGTTCCACCACGGCGGCAACACCGCCATGGACAAGCCGGTCACCAAATGGTGGCCGAATGCGCTCAATCTCGACATTCTCCATCAGCGCGGCGCACGCACCAATCCGATGGACCCCGACTTCGACTACAAGTCAGAAGTGAAGTCGCTCGACTTCGAGGCGGTGAAGGCGGACGTCAAAGCCCTGTTGCATGACAGCCAGGACTGGTGGCCGGCGGACTGGGGCCATTATGGCGGCCTGATGATCCGGCTCGCCTGGCACTCGGCGGGCTCCTACCGCCTCGCGGACGGCCGCGGCGGCGCGGGATCGGGCAATATCCGCTTCGCCCCGCTCAATTCCTGGCCGGACAATGCCAGCCTCGACAAGGCGCGTCGCCTGCTCTGGCCCGTGAAGAAGAAGTACGGCAACAAGCTCAGCTGGGCCGATCTCATCATCCTGTCGGGCACCGTGGCCTATGAGGACATGGGTCTGGAGACCTTCGGCTTCGGCTTTGGCCGTGAGGATATCTGGGGCCCCGAGACCGATGTCTACTGGGGCTCGGAAGCGCAATGGCTGGCGAAATCCGAAGAGCGCTATGGCGATCTTGAGGACGCCTCCTCGCTCGAGAACCCGCTGGCGGCCACCCATATGGGCCTGATCTACGTCAATCCCGAGGGCGTGAACGGCAATCCCGATCCGCTCAAGACGGCCGCCATGGTGCGCGAGACGTTCAAGCGCATGGCCATGGATGATGAAGAAACGGCGGCGCTGACCTGCGGCGGCCATACGGTCGGCAAGGCGCACGGCCGCGGCGCCGTGGACAAGATCGGCGCGGAGCCGGAAGGCTGCGGCGTGGAATCCCAGGGCTTCGGCTGGGCCAATGAAGGCCATCAGGGCAAGGCGTCCAACGCCTTCACCTCGGGCATTGAAGGCGCCTGGACCCAGCATCCCACCCAGTGGGATATGGGCTATTTCGACTATCTGTTCGGCTATGAGTGGGAGCTGAAGAAGTCGCCCGCCGGCGCTTGGCAGTGGGAACCGGTCGACATGTCCGAAGACCAGAAGCCGGTGGACGCGTCAGACCCGTCCATTCGCCACAACCCCATCATGACCGATGCGGATATGGCGATGAAGATGGACCCCACCTACAACGCGATCTGCCAGAAATTCCGCAAGGATCCGCAATACTTTGCCGACACCTTCGCACGGGCCTGGTTCAAGCTGACCCACCGCGACATGGGGCCCAAGGCCAATTATGTCGGCCCGTTCGTGCCGGATGAGGACCTGATCTGGCAGGACCCGATCCCTGCCGGAGCGACCGGTTACGATGTGGACGCGGTGAAAGCGAAGATCCGAAGCAGCGACCTGACCCCGGCCGAGCTGATCGCCACAGCCTGGGACAGCGCCCGGACTTTCCGTGGCTCCGACAAGCGCGGCGGCGCCAATGGGGCGCGTATTCGACTGGCCCCGCAAAAGGACTGGGAGGGCAATGAACCGCTGCGTCTGCACCGCGTGCTGACCGTGCTCGAACCCATCGCGGAAGAGACCGGCGCGTCGGTGGCCGATGTCATCGTGCTGGGCGGCGTTGTGGGTCTGGAAGACGCCATTTCCAAGGCCGGTTTTGACGTGGCCGTGCCCTTCACGCCGGGTCGCGGCGACGCGACCGCCGAACAGACCGATGCGGAGTCCTTTGAACCGCTTGAGCCTCTGGCGGACGGTTTCCGCAACTGGATGAAGGATCGCTACGCCGTCAGTGCGGAAGAGATGATGCTCGACCGCGCCCAGCTTCTGGGTCTGACCGCGAACGAGATGACGGTGCTGGTGGGCGGTCTTCGCGTGCTGGGCGTCAATCACAACGGATCGTCCCTGGGAGTCTTCACCGACCGGGTCGGGGCGCTGACGACGGATTTCTTCGTCAACCTGACCGACATGGATCTGAGCTGGCATCCGGCGGAAGACGGCCTTTATGAGGTCCGCAACCGCAAGACCGGCGAGGTGAAATGGGGCGCGACCAGTGCAGACCTGGTGTTCGGTTCGAACTCCATCCTGCGCGCCTATGCCGAGGTCTATGCCCAGGACGACAACAAAGAGAAGTTCGTCAAGGACTTCGTCGCCGCCTGGACGAAGGTCATGAACAATGACCGGTTCGATCTGAACTAGACCCTCGTTGGAGCGCTCCCTGGGTCAGGGGGCGCTCCTGCTTTATCTGAACCAGCCGATCAGGACGCCGAATGAGCAGCCACCTGCCCACGCTTCGACAACTCACCTTCCTTCTGGCGCTGGCCGAGCATGGCTCGTTTTCTCGCGCCGCCGAAGCCGCCCACGTCACCCAGCCCACCCTGTCCGCCGGCATCAAGGAGCTCGAGACCATTCTCGGCGCGACCCTGGTCGAGCGCGGCGCTCGGGGCGCAGCCCTGACGCCGGCCGGGGAGGCGGCGGTGGCGCGCGCCCGGATCGTGCTGACCGAAGCGGAAGACCTTGTCCATGTGGCCCGCGCGGCGGGCGAGCCGCTGTCCGGCCCGTTCCGTCTGGGGGTGATTCCCACCATTGCGCCCTTCCTCCTGCCCAAGGCCCTGCCCAGCCTGCGCGAGCATTATCCCAAGCTGGAACTGTTCCTGCGCGAGGACCTGACCCATCGGCTGGTTGAGGCGCTCAAGGATCGCCGTCTGGACGCGGCGCTCATCGCCCTGCCCTATGATGCGCCCGGCATCGAGACCACAGGGCTGCTGGAAGACGAATTCCTGTTCGCCGCCACGCCGGATCATCGCCTGGCGAAGGTCGACAAGCTCAATCCGGCCATGCTGGCGGATGAGCCGCTCCTGCTGCTGGAGGACGGCCATTGCCTGCGTGATCACGCGCTTGCGGTGTGTTCGGCCAGCAAGCCCGACACCAACGACGCCCGGTCCGACTTCGCCGCCACCTCGCTTCATACGCTGGTGCAGATGGTGAAATCGGGGCTCGGCGCGACGCTGCTTCCTAAACTGGCCATTGATGCGGGTCTGGCCGACCGGCTCGATCTCGCCATCCGCCCGTTCGACCCGCCGGTTGCCGGACGGGAAATCGGCGTCGCCTGGCGCAAGGGCAGCGCCCGTGAGCACGAGGCGCGCATGCTGGCCGATGCCGTGCGAGAGGCGCTGAAGGGGTAGGGGAAAGGCGCTGATTTTCCGACCCCGCCTCTCTTTCCCCGCGTAGGCGAGGACCCAGAGCCGCACGCTCAGCACTTGATGATGTCTGGGCCCCAGCCTTCGCTGGGGAAGAGCAGAGAAGTACAATAAAAAAACCCCGGCCTTTCGAGCCGGGGTTTTCGTTTGGCGCTGGTGCAGCCCTAGTCCGGGCGGCCCAGAATGATGGTGCCGTTGGTGCCGCCAAAGCCGAAGGAGTTCGACAGCACGGTGTTGAGCTCGGCCTGTTTCGTCTCGGTGACGATGGGCAGATCGGCGAGTTCGGGATCCATCTCGTCGATATTGATGGAGGGGGCGATGAAGCCCTCTTTCATCATCAGCAACGAATAGATCGCTTCCTGCACGCCCGCGGCGCCCAGGGAGTGGCCGGACATGGACTTGGTCGCGGACAGGGCCGGGACATCCTTGCCGAACACGGCGCGCAGGCCCTCGGCCTCCTTTACATCGCCCACGGGCGTGGAAGTGGCGTGCGGGTTGATGTAGTCGATGGTGCGGCCCTTGGCTTCTTTCAGCGCGATCTGCATGCAGCGCGCCGCGCCTTCGCCCGACGGCTGGACCATGTCATGACCGTCAGACGTCGCGCCATAGCCGAGCACTTCAGCGTAGATGGTCGCGCCGCGCGCTTTCGCCCGCTCATACTCTTCGAGCACCACAATGCCCGCGCCGCCGGCAATGACGAAGCCGTCGCGGTTCTTGTCGAACGCGCGCGAGGCCACAGACGGGCTGTCGTTATAGTTCGAGCTCATGGCGCCCATGGCGTCAAACAGGTTCGATAGCGCCCAGTGCAGCTCTTCGCCGCCTCCTGCGAACATCACGTCCTGCTTGCCCCACTGGATCTGCTCGGCGGCCGCGCCCATGCAGTGCAGGGACGTGGTGCAGGCCGAGCTGATCGAATAGTTCAGGCCCTTGATCTTGAACGGGGTGGCGAGGGTCGCCGAGCCGGTCGAGCACATGGCCTTGGGCACCGCGAACGGACCGATCCGCTTGGGGCCTTTCTCGCGGGTGATGTCGGCGGCCTTCACGATCGCCTCGACCGACGGACCGCCCGTGCCCACGATCAGGCCGGTGCGCTCGTTGGAGACGTCGCTTTCCTCAAGTCCCGCATCCGCAATGGCCTGCTGCATGGACATGTAGGCCCAGCCCGCGCCTTCACCCATGAAGCGATAGGCGCGCTTGTCCACATGCTCGGCCGGATCGGCCTTGGGACGCGCGTGCACCTGACACTTGAAGCCCAGCTCGGCGTATTCCGGCGCAGCAATGACGCCCGACTTGCCCGCTTTGAGGCTGGCCGCGACTTCCTGTGCGTTGTCGCCAATGGATGAAACGATGCCGATACCGGTTACGACGACACGCCTCATGCTTGTCCTCCGCCATTGTTGATCTCTTCAGGCCGGAACAGGCCCACCCGCAGGTCTTTTGCGGTGTAGATGGTCTGACCGTCCGCCTCTACGTGACCATCGGCGATGCCGAGCACAAGGCGACGATTGATCACACGCTTGAGATCAATGACATAGCGAACCTGTTTGACGCTGGGCGGCACCTGACCGGTGAATTTCACCTCGCCCACGCCGAGCGCGCGGCCCTTGCCCGGCGCGCCGGTCCAGCCCAGGAAGAAGCCCACAAGCTGCCACATCGCGTCGAGCCCCAGGCAACCGGGCATCACCGGATCGCCCTGGAAATGGCAGTCGAAGAACCACAGATCGGGGTTCACATCGAGTTCGGCGACCAGAACGCCCTTGCCGTGCGCGCCGCCCTCGGCGGTGATTTCGGTGATGCGATCAAACATCAGCATGGGCGGCAGGGGCAGCTGGGCGTTGCCCTCACCAAAGAGTTCGCCTTTGCCGCAGGCGATCAGGTCATTGTAATCGTAACTGTTTTTTTGGTCTGTCATGGGGTCCGTCGAGCCGGTCCGGCAAAACTGCGCCGGGGTCGGGAGTTGCGGCGAACGCGCCAGCGCTGCACGGGGTCCGCACCGCGCCAGGCTCTCATCCTGGGTTCAGATCCGTCAGTCGGCTGAAGCGGAATTGTCCGGGTCCGCCCCCAGCACGTCTGGTTCAGACGCAGAGCGGTAGCATGACGCTTGTTCCCCCTCAAGCGCGGGGCTCGGCTGGGTCTCTTCCGGATAGACGCCCCAGAAGGCGTCTGCGCGCGCCCAGCCGCGGCGATCATCCGCTTCCAGACGGCACCAGCCGGCGCGGCAGCGTTCAAGCCAGAGCACGGCTCCCGCTTCCACGTCGGCGATCAGGGAGGCGTCTGTATCGGGTCGCGACAGCAGGCGGGTCGCTTCGCTGGCCCAGACCGAGCGGCGGCCTGTCAGGGTGCGCCGGTGCATCCACACCTCCTCGCCCTCGGGATCGCGCACCCGGCGCCAGTCCGGGGTTTCCGCAACCACTTCCATGGGCAGGCCCTTGCGCTGATAGAGCCAGGCGACGGGATGAGTGAAGGAGGGGCCGGCGCGCCCGCGGGTCTCGTTGAATTTCAGCGAGACGAAGCGCGGCACCGGCAGGCCCGAGAAGGTGTCGCAGGTTTGCGCGCTTGCACTTTCAGGGGCCAGCAGGCCGCTCAACAGCAAGATCAGGGCAAACAGCTTTCGCATGGGGTTGCGTCATCCCGGTCAGAGTGAATCATCGGTTCAGGGTGACGGCGCATGATTAAGATTGTTTTTCGCAGGGACTGGATATGGGACGGGACCGCACCCATCTTGCGCCCAGATTGCAGCTTTCGGGGAAACCGCCATGATCCGCACCGCCCTTGTCGCCAGCCTGGCTCTCAGCGCCACGGCCCATGCCCAGTCTGAAAACCAGGTCTATGTGGAGACCACCGATCTGGGGGCCGGGCTCTACATGCTCGCCACCAATCAGGCGGGCAATGTGGGCGTCAGCGTCGGCGAGGACGGGGTGTTCATGATCGACACCCAGATGGAGCAGTTCGCAGCGGCCATTGACCAGGCCCAGCGCGAGGTGTCCGGCGACCGCGCCGTGGATCTGGTGCTGAATACCCATCTGCATGGCGACCATGTGCTCGGAAACGCCTATTTCGCCGAGCAGGGCGCCACGATCATGGCCCATCCCAGCGTGCGCGACGGACTGATGAACCCGGTGACCGCCCAGCTCACCGGCTCCACCCCGCAGCCGCTTTCGGGCGGCTATCTGCCGACCGTGGGCGTGAATGACGGCGATGTGGTGACGATCAATGGTCTGACCGCGCATCTGCATCACACCCCGGCGGCGCACACCAATGGCGATCTGTTCGTGGTGTTCGAGGACGCCAATGTCATCCATGCGGGCGACCTGCTGTTCTCGGGCTGGTTCCCCTATATCGATCTCGATAATGGCGGCACGGTGGACGGCTATATCGCCGGCATGCAGGCCATCGTGGACGTGGCGGACGCCGACACCCAGATCATTCCCGGTCATGGGCCGCTGTCGACCGAAGCGGATCTCGAAGCCAGCATCGCCATGCTGACCGAGGCCAAGGCCCGGGTTCAGGCGCTGGTGGATCAGGGCCTCAACCTGCAGCAGGTTCAGGACGCGGCGCCGCTGGCGGACTTCCATGATGACTGGAATTGGGGTTTCATCACCACCGAACGCATGGTCTGGACGCTGTATCGGGATATCACGGGTGAAATCGAGTAAGACTCAAACGGTCTGGATGCCGGAACCGCGCATTCTGACCCTGATCATCATGATCGCACTGGTCATGGGGCTCGTCTTCACGGGCCTGCTTGGCAGCTGGGCGTATGGCGGGGCCGTCGGCCTCGTCTTCGCCGGCGGCATTTATCTGTTCGTCGTCGTCAATGCGCGCCGGGCCGCGAAAACGCTCGCCCAGCATCATCAGGGCAAGCATCGCGGCCGGATCTGACGCTTGCTGTTGCAGCGCGGTTTGGGGTAGGGAAGAGACACATTGTCTCAGGCCCTCTGTCCATGTTCACCAACACCGCCACCTATCCGCGCCGCCGCGCAGATCTGACCCTTCTGAGCTTCCTGGTTCTGGGGATGGCGGTGGCGCTGGTCGTGGGCGTTCTGGGGCGCAGCTTCACGCTCGCGGTGCTGCTGGGCCTCGCGCCCGGATTGCTGCTGGGCGGGATCGCCTGGTTCCGCATCAAGCGCGGGGGCTGCGGAGGGTGCCAGTTCTGTCCGATGCGCAAGCCGGGCAGCTGCGGGATGCCGGCAGACTGACCGTCCGCATCCGGCCCGACAATCCGTCATAAAGCCCGATCCGGCCTATGAGCGGCTCGCCCGCCCCTGAAATCAGCTTGATCGCCTCCATCGCCATCATCGAGCCAATGACGCCGGTCAGCGCGCCCACAACGCCCATCACGGCGCAATCCTCGGCATCGGGCGGAATATCGGGCACCCAGCACTGATAGCAGGGCGCGTTGTCCTGAAGATGCGGGCCGAACACGCCGATCTGCCCTTCCCAGCGGCCCACAGCGCCCGACACAAGCGGGATGCGGGCCTTGATCGCGGCGCGGTTCACCGCAAACCGGGTCGGAAAATCGTCACAGCCGTCCAGCACCAGATCGGCGTCCGCCAGTAGATCGGGCAAGGTGTCCGCTGTCGCCTTCAGGCTCAGCGCCTCGACCTCGACGCCCGGATCAAGCGCCTTGAGCGCGGCCTCGGCCCGCTCCACCTTGCTGGCGTCCACATCCTTGGTTCTGAACAGGATCTGTCGCTGCAGATTGCTCAGCGACACCGTATCGGGATCCACGATCCTGATCTGGCCCACCCCCGCCGCGGCGAGATACAGCAGCGCCGGCGCGCCCAGCCCGCCCGCGCCGATCACCGTGATGCGGGCGCGGGACAGTCTCTGCTGGCCTGGTCCGCCCAGCTCTCTGAGCACGATGTGTCTCGCATGTCGTTTGACGTCCACGCTCATCTCGGTCAGACCTGCTCTTTGCTGACGGGCGGCGCCTGTGCGCTCAGCCTGCGTTCATGAAGGCGAGTGTAGCTCAGAGTGAACCGCCAACCATGGGGATGCACAGATGAAATACCAGATCGCCGCCGCCCTGGCCCTTGTCCTGACGGCCTGCGCCACATCCGAGGGCTATCGCCAGCATATGAGCCAGCTTGTGGGGCGCACCCAGGATGTGGTTCTGGTCGAGTTCGGCTCGCCCGACCGCGTTGATGAGCTCAGCGATGGCGGCGAGGTCTGGAGCTATATGCGCGAGGAGCAGCGCGTCATTCCGGGCGGCTATCGCACCATCCCCAATGAGCGCCGGGTCACCTATGTGGATTCCAATGGCGAGCGCCACACGCGGATCGAGCGCTATGACGAGACGGTGTATGAGCCTGACGAGTCGCGCTGGGTGCAATGCGAGACCCGTATCGTGATTGATCCCGCCGGCGTGGTGCGCGACTTCCGCTTTGTCGGCGATGCCTGTGTGGCCGAGGAACTGTATTGATTGAACGCGGACCAGATTGTATCCTGATACGAGAAATTTGACGATTATTTCGCGTATAAGGAGCATCTGGCATGCGTGTGAGCTTGGCGATCGTGGCTGCGCTGGGCGGCCTGGTTCTGACGGCCTGTCAGAGCACGGGTTCATCCGGTTTCATGCCGCGCCAGTTCGTCGGCGTCGCTGTTGACCAGCTCAGCGCCGCCTATGGCGAGCCGGTCAGCGTGGCGGCCCTTGAGGGCGGGCGTCAGCTCTATGTCTACGAGACGGTGTCGAGCGAGGACCTTCGCCAGCTGAGCCCGCAAGCGCGCGCCCAACTGGCCAATGCGCCCCGCTCCCAGCCCTATACGATGACCCAATCGGTCTATAACGACGACGGCATCGTGATCGAGACGCGCAAATCCTCCTTTGCGCCCCTGTCGAACCCGGCCTATGCGCCGGTCCTTTGCACCATAGAGGCGGTCAGCGGTCCGGACGGTGTTGTCCAGTCAGTGTCTGTCGCAAACGATCTGTGCCTGACGATCCGCAGCTGAGCACGCCGCGCTCCGCGCTGGATCGCAGCGCCGAATGAGGGCAGGGTCGAGCTCCCTCAAAGGAGCTCAGACCGTGCTGACCCCTCGCCCCGGAATTACGCTTTCTCCTGACCAGCAGGCCGTGGTCGATTACGCCATTTCCGGCGGCTCGCACCTGTTCCTGACCGGTCGCGCGGGCACGGGCAAGACCACGGTCACGCGCGCCATTCTTCAAAGGCTGGGGCCGCAGGCGGCGGTCGTGGCGCCCACGGGCGTCGCGGCCATGAATGCGGGCGGACAGACCCTGCACAGCTTCTTTCGCCTGCCGCCGCGCCTGATCACGCCGGGCGATATCCGCCGCTTGCGCAATGCGCGGACGGTGAAGGCGTTGACCACTCTGGTGATCGACGAGATCTCCATGGTCCGCTCGGACATGATGCAGGCGGTCGATTTCTCCCTCCGCCTCAATCGCGACAGCAATGAACCCTTTGGCGGCGTACGCATCATCCTGGTGGGTGACCTCGCGCAGCTGCCGCCCATCGCGCAGGGCGAGGAGGGCATGTTTTTGGAAGAAACCTATGGCGGGCCCTTCTTCTTTCACGCCCCCGCCTTTCGCGACGCCGGCTTCACCATGGTGGAGCTGACCGAAGTGCACCGTCAGGCCGATCCCGAATTCGTCGAAGTGCTCAATGCCGTGCGCGACGGCGAGCTGACCGATGATCTCGCGGAAATCCTCAATGCGCGCGTGACGGGCCGGATCGGGCTCGAAGCGTCTGGCACCCATGTGGTGCTGACGCCCACCAATCAGGCCGCCTCCTCCATCAATCAGGCGCGTCTTGAAGGCTTGCGGGGCGAGCCGCGCGGCTTTTCCGGCAAGGTCGAGGGCGAGTTCGACCCGCGTCTCTTCCCCACCGATGACCCGTTGGTGCTCAAGGCCGGGGCGCGGGTGATGATGATCCGCAATGATCCGGGCGGGCGCTATGTGAACGGCTCCATCGGCGAGGTTCTGGGTTTCTCCTCGGACGGCGTGAAAGTGCATGTGAACGATCAGGTCGTGACCATCGAACCGGTCAGCTGGGAACGCATCCGCTATGCGGCGGACGGCAATTCGAGCAAGCTCAAGCGCGAGACCATTGGCTCCTACGTCCAGTATCCGCTCCGGCTCGCCTGGGCGATGACCATTCACAAGGCGCAGGGTCTGACGCTGGACAAGGTCTATCTCGATGTATCTCGGCGTCTCTTCGCCCATGGTCAGGCCTATGTGGCCCTGTCGCGCGCCCGCTCGCTGGAAGGGCTGGAATTGTCGCGCGCCTTGAGACCGTCCGACATCATCACCGATCAGCGCCTGTTTGACGTGAAGGCGTTCTGTGATCCGGCTCCGCTGGGGATTGGCGGATGACGCCAGAGGCTGCGCAAATCGCGCTGGGGGTTGATGCCTGGGGGCTCAACCAGCTGGTCGCACTGGGCGAATTCGCCCAGGCGCTGGATGAACGCAGCGTCAAACGGCTGGCCGAGCAGCGCCGCCGGGTCCGCACGCAGGCGCTGAAAGACCTCGCCGAGATTGATGGCCTGCATCTGGCGCCGTCCAGCTCGGACGCGCCGGTGATCGCCGCCCCTGAAGCGGTTGAATTGCCAGAAGACTTTGATCGGCCGGCCGTGTTTCTGGATGCCTGCGTGCTGGCGGGCGCCGTGCGTCGGCACCTGGTGCTGGCGCTGGCTGACGCCGGGTTCTTCTATCCGCGCTGGTCGGAGAAAGTGCTGTTCGAGACCGGCCACGCCCATGCCCGGATTGTCGACGGCAAGCCGGATCGGGATGGTCCCGGAGAGGCCGCGCGCCTCGTTCTGGCGCTCGAGCATGCCTATCCTGAAGCGCTGGTGCCCACCGAGGACGCCATGGCGGTCAAGGTGACCGGCAAGCTGCCCGATCCGGACGACGCCCATGTCATGCAGGCCGCCAGCGCCGGTCAGGCGCGGGTGATCCTGACCGAGAACATGAAGGATTTCCCCCGCGCCACGCTGAAACCGCTGGGGCTGTATGCACGCCCGTCCGGCGATTTCATCGCGTCCCGTCTGGGTCTCGCGCCTGAGGCCGCCCGCGCGGCGCTTCTGTCCGCCGCACACAGGCTGGGGCTGAGCGCGCCGCGCTTTGCTTTGGCGTTGCAACGGTCGCGACTGGGATCGCTGGCGAAGAAGCTGGGGATCTAGACGCCGGTCGAGCCAAATCCGCCCTGGCCGCGCGCGGTTTCATCGAGCGCATCGACCGGGTTCCAGCTGATCTGGGTGAACTGGCCGATCACCATCTGGGCAATGCGCTCGCCGCGCTGGACGACGAAGGGCTCCTTGCCGTGATTGATCAGGTTGACGCGCAGTTCGCCGCGATAATCCGCGTCCACCGTGCCGGGCGTGTTCACGCAGGAAATCCCCTTCTTGGCCGCGAGCCCCGAGCGGGGGCGGATCTGGGCTTCATAGCCTTCAGGCAGGGCGATGCAGATGCCGGTCGGGATCAGCTTCCATTCGCCCGGCGCGATCACCACGGGCGCATCCGCAGGCACGGCGGCGGGCAGGTCCAGACCGGCGGAGCCCGCCGTCTGATAGGCCGGAAGCTCAAGGCCTTCAAAATGTTCGAGCGTTTTGACATTCAGCTTCATGACGCAACCCTTCCCGCCGCTTGAGTGTGCGGGAAGGGTTAGCGCCTGAAGCGGGCGAAGTCAGCTGTCTTGTTCTTGTGCGCGCAGATACGCATCCAGCGCCTGCTCGCTTTCGGCAAAGCCTTCCAGCGCGCCGATAATGCCGGTCCGCTCATCGTCATTGAGCCCGCCCTGGGCCATTTGCACGCGGTATTGCGGCTCGGTCATCTCGCCATTCTCGTCCTCCATGGCCGGCTGGAAGCCCAGAATGAGCATCTGGGCGTTCTCGCCCTCGCCGGTGGAGATCAGAAGCGGAGTGGAGTGATAGCGCACAAGCTCGAAATCGTTCGGGCGCGGCACGATGCTGTCGCGCTCACACGCGATGGCGTTTGCGCCTTCCGCCAGCGGCGGGGCGTCCATCAACCCTTCCAGGTCGGCGGCTTCAGTCACGCTGTACCCGACCATCGGGACCGGCTCCTGGCCGGCGCCTTGCGGGTAGATCGAATAGCAGTCCGCCTGTGCGGCGGTCGCGCCAAGGCCGGCAAGCGCGAGGGCTGTCAGTACGGTTTTCATGTCAGGTCCTGAGTTTGCTTAACCTCTCAAGCCTAACAAGCGAAAAGGGGCGAATTCAAACTCAGTGTGAAGTCTATGAAAGCGCTTGCTTTATGCGACTGGCGAGATTTCGGGCCAGCTCTGACTTCGCCGCCCGAGCGAACGCTTCCTCGCCGTCGGGCGTGATCAGCAGCGCCGCGTTCTCCGCCCCGCCCATCACATCGCCGGACACGTCATTGGCGACGATCCAGTCGCATCCCTTGCGATCTCGCTTGGCGCGGGCGTGGGCGACCACGTCATGGGTCTCTGCGGCGAACCCCACCACCAGACGCGGGCGTTGACCGGGGCCATAATGAGAGATCGTCTTCAGGATATCGGGGTTCTCCGCCAGCGGCAGGCTCGCCATAGCACCCTTGTCGAGCTTGAGCTTCCTGTCCGCCGTTTCCGCCGGGCGCCAGTCGGCGACCGCCGCGACGGAGACGAAGACGTCGGCGGGCAGCTGGTCATTCACCGCCGCCAGCATCTCGCGCGCGGTCTCGATGCGCACGGTCTGAAGCCCCTTGGGATCGTTCAGCGCCACAGGACCGGAGATCAGCACGACCTCGAAGCCGAGATCGCGCAAGGCCTCGGCGATGGCGTAGCCCTGCTGGCCCGAGGAGCGGTTCGAAAGGAAGCGGACCGGATCGATCGGTTCCAGCGTCGGGCCGGCGGTGACGATCGCCTTCATGACTTGAGCGCGGCCTCGATGGCGTCGGCGATGCGCACGGGTTCGGGCAGGCGGCCGGGACCAAACTCGCCACAGGCCATCTCGCCCTCATCCGGCTCCATCACGGTGACGCCATAGCTGCGCAGCGTCTTCACATTCGCCTGGGTGGCGGGATGGGTCCACATGCGCACATTCATTGCCGGAGCCATCAGCACGGCCTTGTCGGTGGCGAGCAGCGTTGTGGAGGCGAGATCATCGGCCAGCCCGTGGGCGGCCTTGGCCATCAGGTTCGCCGTGGCGGGGCAGACCACCACGAGACCGGCCGAGCGCGACAGCTCGATATGGCCCATTTCCGCTTCATCGGTCAGCGAGAACAGTTCGGAATAGACCTTGTCGGCGGTCAGGGCGCCCACGCTCATCGGAGTGACGAACTGCTTGCCGGCCTCGGTCAGGATGGCGCGCGTCCGGATCGACCGGCGCGCCAGCTCGCGGATCAGTTCGAGCGATTTATAGGCTGCAATACCGCCGCCTATGATCAGAAGAATGCGTTTGTCCGCCATGACATGCCCCGCGGCTGTTTCAGCTCAGGCTTACCCTGAACAGGCCTTTACGTCACCTGAGGACGGATCACATCACCGCCAGCAGCACCGCGATGGCGGCTGAGGCGCCGGCGATCACGCCCAGCCCGGCGATCAGCCAGCGCGAGCCGGACGTATCCGGGGTTTCGCGTTCCCGCATGACGCGGGCGGTCTCGGTCAGCTCGTCCAGCGCGTCGGGCAGGCGCTTGATGGCGGACTTGGCGCGGTCAAAGGCTTCGCTGAGATCCTCGATCCGGCCTTGCGGGCCCAGCTCGCGGCGCATGAAGCGCTCCACGGCGGGGCCTGACGCCTGCCACATGTTGTGGTCATCGGTCAGCAGGCGACAGACGCCCTCGGCCTGCACCATGGTCTTCTGAAGCAGCACCAGCTGGGGTTGGAGATGCATGTCATAGAGATCGGTGATCTCGAACAATTGCATGAGCACCCGGCTCATGGGCGTTTCGCCCGCGCTCTTGCCGAAAATCGGTTCGGCCACGGCGCGCAGGGCGCTGGCGAAATCGGCGCGGGAATGGTGTTCGGGCACATAGCCGGCGTCGAAATGGGCTTGCGCTGCGCCGTCATAATCGCGGGTCAGGAAGCCATGAAGGATGCGCGCCAGATAGCGCCGCTCGCCCCGACCCAATCGTCCGATAATGCCGAAATCCACCGCCCACAGCAGGCCTTCCTTCGTCACGAACAGATTGCCCGCATGAAGGTCCGCGTGGAACACGCCCTGCTCGAGCGCGGTCGACAGGAACGCGTCAGTCAGATCGCCCGCCAGCTTCACCGTATCCACGCCCGCAGCGCGCACTGCGTCGAGATCGGTCATCGGAATGGCGTCGATCCACTGGGTGGTGAGCACCTTCTTGGCGGTCAGAGGCCAGACGACCTCGGGAATGAAGAAGTTCTGCGCCGCGACTGCGGCTTCGCTCAGCTCGTTGGCCGAGGCCGCTTCCAGACGAAGATCGAGTTCGAGCACCAGCGAGCGCGCCACGGTCTCCACAAAGGCGCGCGGCTCCATGCGCTTGGAGGCCGGGAACAGACCTTCGGCCAGTTTTGAGCCCAGACGCATGGCGGCGATGTCGCGCTTGATCCGTTCGGCCACGTCCGGACGCAGAATCTTCACGGCCACATCGCGACCGTCGAGCGTTTTCGCCTTGTGCACCTGCGCGATGGAGGCGGCGGCGACCGGCTCGCCGAATTCAGAAAACAGCGCTTCGACCGGCTGGCCGAACTCGGCCTCGATCGTGGCGCGCGCCTGCGCCATGCCGAAGGGCTCCATCTTGTCCTGAAGCCGGGACAGGCCGCGGGCGAACTCCGCGCCGATCACATCAGCGCGCGTCGCCAGCACCTGACCGAATTTCACATAGGACGGACCCAGCTTTTCAAGGGCATGAGCCAGACGTTCGCCGGGATTCTTCGCCCGGTCGCGGATGGCGATCAGACGCGCGAACTTGCCCAGCACCCGCGCCGGCGCCGGAAACGCCGACTGGTACTCAGCCGGGAAGATCGCGTCATGACGGGCCAGCGTCCAGGCGGCGCGCGTCAGGCGAAAGACGTTCGAGATGGTTCCAAACACGAGGGAGAGGTTTAGGGCGCTGGGGCGGGTTTGGCGAGGGGGCGCGGCGCCTTGCGGGCTGCGTCATGGTGATCCGCAGGACCACGGGGCTGCATTTGCGACGGGCTTGCTCAAGGGCCAAGCCAAACATAGTGTTTCAGGAGAAACGTCTCGACTTTGGATAGAGCTGGGCGCTGTGATCAGGAGCGTAACTCCATGATGGAGGACAACGACACCAAGCCTGAGGCCTGGCTCGGCCTGCCATCTAGCCTTTGGCTTGGTCTGCTCTTCGGCGTGTTCTTTCTGGGCCCGCTTGTCATGGACCCACTTCTGGACGGGGCGTCTGATGCCCTGATGGGCCGCCCGAATGCGGTTCAGGAGCGCCTTTTAGCGCAATAGAGCCGCTCTGGCCTGTCCCAGATAATCCCGCACCGCCGGATCCGCGCTTAACGCCATCGCTCGCTCATAGGCGCGTGCGGCGTCCTCGCGTCTTCCAGCTCGCGCCAGCCAGTGCGCCAGCGCCGCCCAGTACGGCTGATACTCCGACGCCTGACCCTGAAGCTTTTCCAGACTGTCCAGCGCCCGCTCCGCCCCAAACGCCTCGCCATGGGCGCAGGCGCGCGCCGTCAGGGCGCCCAGGCTAGGGGCGTGACGGATCATGGCATCATAGAGCGCGGCGGCGGCCAGCCAGTTGGTCTCTGCGGTTACCCGCCGTTCGGCGTGGACCGACTGGATCGAGGCTTCCAGCGTATAGCGACCGGGCGGGGCGAGCTTCAGCGACCGGCGCAGAGCGTTCTCGGCCTGAGAGATCAACGCGGCGTCCCACAGTTGCGGGTCCTGTTCCGACAGCGGAACGAACCGACCCTCGGCGTCCCGCCTTGCCGGGGTGCGCGCTTCGCAATGGGCGATGAGGGCGTAAAGCCCCCAGACGTCCGCGATCTCCGGCGCCAGCTCGGTCAGAAGCCGGCTCAGATAGAGCGCCTCGCCCGCAAGGCCCCTCACCCGGCTCTCACTGGCGCCGATCTCGTCCCAGCCCGTGCCATAGGCGGCATAGATCGCGTCCAGCACCGGGGTGATGCGCGCAGCCAGCTCGTCCTTGCCGGGCAGGTCGAACCGGGCGCCGCGCTCGCGCAGGCGCGCCTTGCCACGGCTCAGCCGCTGGCCCATGGCGGCGGGGCTGATCAGAAAGGCGGCGCCGATCCGAGCCGCATCCAGCCCTAGCACCGCTTGCAGCATCAGTGGGGTATGCAGCGTCGGATCAAGATCGGGATGCGCGCAGGCCAGCATCAGCCCGAGGCGTTCATCGGGCAGGGCGTCCGGATCATCACGCTCAGTCAACTCATCCAGCAAGCGCTCGATCTCCGGCTCGGCGCGGGCCTGCACGCCGGACTGGCGTGCGCCATCAATCAGGCGACGATGAGCGGTTTTCAGAAGCCAGGCTTCAGGCTGGTCCGGCAGTCCGCTCCCTGGCCAGCTGCGCAAGGCCCGCTCGAAGGCGTCTGACAGGGCGTCCTCGGCGCGGGAAAGATCGCCCCAGCGTCGCGCCAGCCTCGCCACAAGGCGTCCATAGGACGTGCGCGCGACAGCCTCCGCCATCGCGCGCGCCTCATCGTTTCCAGACTCAGTCTCAGGCGTCGCCATAGGCGGGCACGGGACGGACCTCGATCTGGTCGCCGGGCAGACGCGGGCATTTCGCCGCCCAGTCGAGCGCGGTCTTCATGCTGTCCGCCTCGATCACGTAAAAGCCGCCCAATTGCTCCTTGGTGTCGGCATAGGGGCCGTCCTGCACGCCGGCATCGGTGACGCGTTTGGCGGTCGCAGCTGCGTCCAGCGGTTCGCCGCCGACCATGACGCCCGCTGCGGCAAGGGCTTCAGAATAAGCGCCGTGCTTTTCAAACATGGCCATTTGCTCGGCTTCGCTCAGGGCGGCCCACTGGCTCTCTGCGCCATAGATCAGAAGGGCGTATTTCATATCAGGGTCTCCACGCTGTCATTGATGAACTCGATAGGGCGCACTTCAACGGCGCCGTTCAGGGCCGCCGGGCAACGCTCCGCCCAGCTCAGCGCATCCTCGACACTGTCCATGTCGATCATGATGACGCCGCCCAGCTGCTCAGGCGAGTCCGAATACGCCCCGTCTGTGATCCGCCGGGTGTCGCCCGAGCGCCGCAATACGACGCCGGTCTCGGGCGCTTGCAGGCAGGCCCCGAGCGGCATGCGGTCCTCCAGCGCGCCTGAATAGGCCGCCCAGCTTGACCAGTAGGCGGCGGCCTCCGGTCCTCGCCTGCGGGCGAAATCTCCCGCGTTTTCATAGATGAGGAGTGCAAACTGCATCGCTCCCTCCCTGTTACTCCCTGCCGGCATGACAGGGATGATCCAAGGACGGGCGAGCCAGGTCTGTTTCGACAGGGCGCGTGAAAAAAGTTGAAAAAGTCCGCCTAGACCTTCCAGCCCATATGGATGGCGGCGATGCCGCCGGACAGGTTCGTCACGCTGACGCGTGCGAAGCCCGCCTCTTCCAGTTCCGCCGCAAAGGCGTCCTGGTGGGGAAACTTGCGGATGGATTCAACAAGGTATTGATAGCTGTCGCGATCTTTCGCCACCCATTCGCCGATCTTGGGGATCGCGCCGAAGGACCAGGCGTCATAGAGCTTTTCAAGCGGACGCGTGGTGGGGCGGGAAAACTCCAGACAGACAAACCGTCCGCCGGGCTTGAGCACGCGGCGCATATCCTTGAGCGCCTTGATCCGGTCAGTGACATTGCGGATGCCGAAACCGATGGTGATGGCGTCGGCCACCCCGTCGTCAAAAGGCAGGCATTCCGCGTTGGCGGTGCACCAGTCGAGCCGGTCGCGTTCGCCGCGCTTGAGGCCCGCCAGCAGCATCTGTTCATTGATGTCGGCGACCACGGCCTCGGCGTACTGATCCGTGCCGCGCCGCAGGGTCATCGCATCGGCGCGATCGAGCCAGGCCCGGGCGATATCGCCGGTGCCGCCCGCCACGTCGATCAGGCGCGCGCCGGGGCGGGGCCCGGCCTTGGTGACCGTGATGTCCTTCCAGACCCGGTGCACCCCGAGACTCATCAGATCATTCATCAGGTCGTATTTGCGCGCCGAACGGTCAAAGACGTTGCGGACTAGGCCCTGCTTTTCAGTGCGGGCCACATCGCGGAAACCGAAGGAGACGGTGTCTTGATCTGAGGTCTGGGTCATGGCGGCCAAGCTAGTGCGCGAAAGCGCTCAACGCCAGCCTGATCTACCGCGCCCAAACGCCTCAATCGGTCTCAAGCGCGGTGACCGCCTGATCGCCGGTCACATAGCGGAACAGGGTGAAGCCCGCGCGCTCCCGCCATCCCCCGTCAGGGCTGTAAAAGCCCAGCATCACGCAATCGCCCGGCGGAGCATAGGCGCTGAGGCGATAGGCGCAGGCGGTGACCAGATCGAGCCCGTCCACCTCCCGCGTCGGATCGGCCTGGGTAAGCAGCACGCGCAAGCCGGTGCGGGCCTGGGCCAGATCATCACAGGCGCGGCTGAGATGGGGCCATTGCCCGCGCCATTGCGCATGGATCACGGCGGGCTGATCGCGCAGCGCGCTGTCATCCGCCGCATAGACCCGCCAGCTCACGGGATAGGGCCCGCCCTCGGCCAGTCTGACGCCCAGCTCGGGCAGGGCGCGGTTGAGCGGTCCCATCTTGGCGGAGACTTCCTGACGCAAGGCGTCCGAGTGCGGGATGACGCGGTCAATCTCCAGCGCCAGTTCGACCGCCAGGTCCCGGGTCCAGGGATTGCGGACCCGACGGGCATAATCGACGGGCGCATCCGCTCCCGCGCGTCGCTCCGTCAACGCCATCAGGGCCGCCTGCACGCACTGGCCTGCTTGTCGCGCATCAACAAGGCTCGCGCGTCTGGCGCTCATGGCCTATCTCCTCCCCCCGAGGATCCGGTGTTCAAGGACAGTCTAGATGCCCGAATTGCCTGAAGTCGAGACGGTGCGGCGCGGTTTGATCCCGGCGATGGAGGGACGGCGCATCCTGCGCGCCGAGGCGCGGCGACCCGATCTGCGCTTCCCCTTCCCCGACCGCTTCGCCGAGCGCCTGACGGGAAGTGTGGTCGAACGGCTCGACCGGCGCTCGAAATATCTCCTGGCGCGCCTGGGATCGGGCGAGACGCTGCTGATGCATCTGGGCATGTCAGGACGGTTTTCGGTGACGGCGGAGGATATCAGCCGCCAGCCGGGGGATTTCGTGTATGCCGCTCCCGCCAATCCGGCCCATGACCATGTCGTCTTTCAGATGGAGGGCGGGGTGACGGTCACCTATAACGACCCGCGTCGTTTCGGCTTCATGACGCTTTACGAGACAGACGCCGAGGCCGCCCAGCCCTATCTCAGGGATCTGGGGCCTGAGCCGCTCTCGAACGGTTTCTCAGAAGACCTGTTGAACACGGCCTTCAAGGGGCGCCGCAGTCCGATCAAGGCGGGATTGCTGGATCAGCATGTGGTTGCGGGTCTGGGCAATATCTATGTCTGCGAGGCGCTCTGGCGGGCGCAGATCAGCCCGCGCCGTCTGTGCCAGTCCATCCCCGGCGCCCGGGCGGCGCGTCTGGCGCCTGCGGTCCGGTCCGTGATTTCAGAAGCCATCGAGGCGGGCGGCTCCACCTTGCGTGACTATGCGGGAGCGGATGGCGCGATGGGATATTTCCAGCACCGCTTCGATGTCTATGGACGCGAGGGCGAGCCGTGCCATCGCTGCGAGGACAGCCGTGTCGAACGCATCGTGCAGTCAGGTCGATCCACCTTCTTCTGCCCGTCCTGTCAGCGTTGAGCCGACCTGTTCTTAACATGAACTTTTGTTAACCATACCGGTTTGGGTTGAACCGGGCGCGGCGCTGTTTATCCCTGTGGGTGAAGAGTAAACCTGAACGAGGTTCTGAATGTTCAAGCCAATTCTGGGCGCGCTCGCGGGCCTGATGCTCGCTGTTTCGCCCGCTGTCGCGCAGTCCGAGGCGGAGGCCCCGGCCATCTGGGCGATGTCAGACGAGGACAGCACGGTCTATCTGCTGGGCACGGTTCATATCCTGCATCCTGACCTGGACTGGCGAACGCCCTATCTCGACACGGTGCTGGAAGAGGTCGAGCAGGTCTGGTTCGAGGCGGACACGTTGTCGCCTGAAGCGAACGCCCAGATGACGACGCTGATTCCGCAACTGGGGCTCAACACCACCGACACGCCGATGACCCAGAGGCTCAGCGATGAGGCGAACGCCGACCTGGCGACGTTTGCGGGACGTCTGGGCGCGAACCCGGACCAGCTCAGGGCCGCGCTTGACCCCTACCAGCCCTGGATCGCCACGATCCAGCTGGCCGTGCTGCAGATGCAGGCGGCCGGATATGATCCCGCCAGCGGCGTCGAGGTCGTGCTCAACCAGCGCCTGGCCGATCAGGACAAGACGTTTCACTATCTCGAGACCGTCGAGGAACAGCTGCGCTTTTTCGCCGACATGCCCTATGAGACCCAGCTCGCCAATCTGGAGCTGAGCCTGCATGAGGCGGTGGAGAACCCCGACATGTTTGACGATCTGGTCGGAGCCTGGGCCGAGGGCGACATGGACCGTCTCAACGAGATCATGAACTCGGACATGCGCGAGCAGACGCCAGAGCTCTACGACGTGATCCTGGTTCAGCGCAATCGCAACTGGGCGCCGGAAATCGCCGCGGCGCTGGACGGTGACGAGGATGTTCTCATTGCGGTGGGCGCCGGTCACATGCCCGGTGAGGAAGGCGTCATCGCCCTCCTCCAGGCCCGGGGTCTCGAGGTCCGCCGCGTCCAGTAGCACGCTGCGTCTGCGAAAAGCGGGGCCCGCCGGGGGTGACCACCGGTCGGGCTTCCGCTATGAGAGCGCCCGTTTTGACGCATATCCCGCGCAGATGAGCGCGTAACCGCATCGGAGGGCCGCATGGCCTACAATACGATCCAAGTGAAAACCGAAGGCCGGGTGGGCGTCATCACGCTTGACCGTCCGTCCGCCCTGAACGCGTTGTGCGACGAGCTCACCAATGAGCTCAAGGACGCCCTCGCCGCGTTCGAGCGTGATGAAGAGATCGGCTGCGTGATCCTCACCGGGTCGGCCAAGGCGTTCGCCGCCGGCGCCGACATCAAGGAACTGCAGGAGAAGGACTTCGTGTCCCTCTACAAGCACGATCCCTTCGCGGAATCCTGGGAGAGCGTGGCGCGCTTCCGCAAGCCGATCATCGCGGCTGTGTCCGGCTATGCGCTGGGCGGCGGCTGCGAGATCGCCATGATGTGCGATTTCATCATCGCCAGCGAAACCGCCAAGTTCGGCCAGCCCGAGATCAATCTCGGCGTCATGCCGGGCGCGGGCGGCACCCAGCGCCTGCCGCGCGCCGTGGGCAAGGCCAAGGCCATGGATTTGTGCCTGACCGGCCGCATGATGCCCGCCGAGGAAGCCGAGCGCGCGGGCCTTGTGAGCCGTATAGTGCCGGCGGAAGAGCTCTTGGACGTCGCCATGGAAGCGGCGACCACGATCGCCTCCAAATCCCTGCCCATCGCCATGATGACCAAAGAGGCCATCAACATGGCCTTTGAAATGGGTCTGGCCGAGGGCGTGCGCTTTGAACGGCGCGTCTTCCAGTCGCAATTCGCCACCGAGGATCAGACCGAAGGCATGGCTGCGTTTGCTGACAAACGCGCTGCGCATTTCAAGCATCGGTGATGAATCTTGGCGTATACCAGTTGACCGCACCTGCGCAGACCGGTATACGCCGCGCCTCATAGTTTTACCCGGCGGCCGGCTTTGGCCTGGCGCCCTTGATCATACGGATCTGGAGACCTCATGGCGAACACGTCATCCGCCAAGAAAATGGCGCGCAAGATTGAGCGCCGCACGGCCCTGAACAAAGCCCGTCGCACGCGCATGCGCACCTATGTCAAGAAAGTCGACGCGGCCATCGCGACCGGCGATCAGGATCAGGCTCGCGCCGCACTGCGCACCGCGGAGTCCGAGCTGATGAAAGCGGTCAGCAAGGGCGTGATCCACAAGAACGCCGGCGCCCGCAAGGTCTCGCGCCTTTCGGCCCGCGTGAAGTCGATGACGGCTTCTTAAAAGCTGGTCCATACCCGGACGAAAAAAGAACGCCCGCACAGAGCTGTGCGGGCGTTCTTTTTTGTTCTGCAGTAATTTTGTGCGGATGCAAAATTCTAATAAAAACAGTAGATTAATTTTCTTATTCAGAGCAGGGATGGTCGTGTCGCTAGATCAAGAAATCCCCGCGGCGCAAGCCCTGAAAACAGCGAAATTTTTTTTCAGATCGCAAACGCCCGACCTGCTTTAGGAATCAACCTGTCAAGCGCGGAATCCGAAAAATGCGTGGGTTAATCATGTTGATTCGCGCGCTCGCGACGGTAACCTGACGACCTCGACGGAGTTGTCCCCACACGGACCGAAGCCAGTCCGCCGAGCACGATAACATGCGTGCTGGGTGCGGGAGAACTGCGTTCAAAATTAAAGCCGCGACCGCGGGCATACCGGGGCGCGCAGAGTGGAATGAAGGTTGGGGCACATGGGGTATTCTCAAGATGCGACGGCGCGACGTGACGGGATGGACGTGATGGATTCCAGCTCGATCGTGACCGTCTGGCGCGCCGTCCGTGCGCGCTTGCGCGAAGAATGCGGAGATCTGGTGTACGCCGCCGAGATCGCCCGGCTCCGGGTGGAGCTGGATGCGGCGGGCCGCGTGTGCGTGATCTGTCCGAACGAGTTCGGCCGCGCCTGGGTCGAGGACAATGTGGGCGTCCGCCTGCGCGCGCTCTGGGCCAGCGTCGCCGAACAGGCTTGCGATATCGTGATCTGTACGGAGAAAACGCTCTCCTCCGCCAAGTCCCAGACGGTATCCGTGGCCGCGCTCAATGCCGGCGGCGTGTCTGAAACCGCGGCCCTGCCGCCGGCCGAGCCCGTTGAGGCCGAGGCCAAGCGCGAGGCCCGTTTCACCTTCGACACCTTCATGGTGGGTTCGGCGAACATGATGGCGGCGACCGCGGCGCGGGCCGTGGCCAGCGCGGATGCGCCGCCTTTCAATCCCGTCTTCTTCCATGGCGATTACGGCGTGGGCAAATCCCACCTGCTGGCGGCGATCGCTCATTCCGCCTCGCTCAGCGGCAAGCGCAAGAAGGTGCTGTACCTGACGGCGGAGGAATTCCTCAACGGCTTCCAGTCCGCCCTGCGCGCTCGCGACGTCCAGCCCTTCAAGGATCTGGTGCGCGATTGCGACATGCTGCTGATCGACGATGTGCATTTCATTTGCGGCAAGCCGCGCACGGAAGACGAGTTCCTGCAGACCGTCACCGCCCTGATCAGCGCCGAGAAGCAGGTCGTGCTCGCCTCCCATTGCGCGCCCTCCCAGCTCAGCGTCTCCGATGATCGCTTGCGCAACATTCTCGCGGGGGGCTTCAACTGTCCGCTCCAGGGCCCGGATCTCGATCTGCGCCGCAAGATCCTCGACTGCAAGATCGCCCAGGCGCGCAATCACTGCCCGGATCTGGAAGTGCCCGAAACCGTGCGCGACTTCCTCGCCGCCCGGGTCACCAGCTCGGCGCGTGAGCTCGAAGGCGTCCTGAACAACATCATCGTGCGCACCGCCTATATGAACCGCCCCGTCACCATGGAGACGGTGGAGGAGGCGCTGGGCGAGCTGCCGGTGAAGGCTGAGCGCCGCATCACGGTGGACGATATCCAGAAAAGCGTCGCGTCCTATTTCTCCATCACGGTGGATGATCTGATCTCCAAGCGCCGCACCAAGGCGGTCGTGCGCCCCCGTCACATCGCCATGTATCTGGCGAAAACCATGACCACGCGGTCCTTGCCGGACATTGGTCGCCGCTTCGGCGGTCGCGATCACTCCACCGTCATTCATGCGGTGAACAAGATCACCGAGACCCTGACCTCGGACGCGGTGCTGGCCGAAGATGTGGAGGCGCTGCGCCGCCGCTTGCGGGGTTAAGCAGTTTCATTGAAAAACGACCGCAAGACCCCCTTCTTGCGGTCGTTTTTTTTAGGCTATGGTGCTTGACCCAAATCAGGCGATTCTCGCCCTCCTGTTCTGAATTCTCTGTTCGAGGCGACACATGAAGCTCACGATAGAGCGCGCGATCCTGCTCAAGGCTCTGGGCCACGTTCAGGCCGTCGTGGAGCGCCGCAACACCATTCCGATCCTGTCCAACGTGCTGATCAATGCGTCAGACGGGTTCGCCCGCTTCACCGCGACCGACCTCGACATGGAGATCGTGGAAGAGGCCGAAGCCAGTGTGGAGCGCGAGGGGCTGATCACCGCGCCCGCGCACACCCTCTATGAAATCGCCCGCAAGCTGCCTGAAGGCAGCCAGGTGACTCTGGAGCTGGGCGGCGATGATCCGCGCATCCTGCTGTCGGCCGGGCGCTCGCGCTTCAATCTGCCGATCCTGCCGCCGGGCGACTTCCCGGTCATGCCGAGCGAGGATCTGGCGGTCAGCTTCACCGCGCCCGCCAGCGAGATCGCCCGCCTGATCGACAAGACCAAGTTCGCCATCTCCACCGAAGAGACGCGCTATTATCTCAACGGCATCCATCTGCACGCCGCCGAGCGCGATGGTCGCAAGACCCTGCGCGCCGTTGCGACGGACGGCCACCGTCTGGCGCTGGCGGAAACCGATCTGCCTGACGGCGCCATGGGCATGCCGGCGGTGATCGTGCCTCGCAAGCCGATCCAGGAATTGCGCCGCCTGCTCGAGGATCTCGACGGCGATGTTGATGTGTCTGTCTCTGAAGGCAAGATCCGCTTCCAGCTCGGCGCCGCGGTGCTGACCTCGAAGCTCATCGACGGCACCTTCCCCGACTATGAGCGGGTCATCCCGCGCGGTAATGACAAGGTGATGCGCATTGATCGCGCGCCCTTCGCCCAGGCCGTGGACCGGGTCGCCACCATCAGCCAGGAAAAATCGCGCTCGGTGAAGCTGTCGCTCGCGCCGGGTCAGGTCACCCTCACCGTGAACAACCCTGAAAGCGGCGCCGCCAGCGAAGAGCTGGTCGCCGATTACAGCGCGGACGAGATGACCATCGGCTTCAACGCCCGCTATCTGCTGGATGTGGCTAGCCAGATCGAAGGCGATGAAGCGATCTTCGAGCTTGCTGATTCCGGCTCGCCCACCCGCGTCACCGATTCCGGCGACAAGGACGCGGAATACGTGCTGATGCCGCTGCGGGTGTGACCTCAAGCGGCCCTGATACCGGTGGGCCCGCCGTCACGCGGCTCAAGCTCACCGGTTTTCGCAATTACGCCCGTCTCGATCTCGCGCTCGATGCGCGACCGGTTGCTCTGTTTGGCGAGAACGGCGCGGGCAAGACCAATCTTGTGGAAGCGGTGTCCTTTCTCGGGCCGGGGCGCGGATTGCGCGCCGCCGGGGCGGACGCCGTGCGTCGTCGCACCGATGAGGGCGTGGACCCGCTCTGGGCGGTCTATGCCGAGGCGATGACGCCGGAAGGCCCGGTCAGCCTCGCCACCGGCGCCGACCCTCAGAACCCGACCCGTCGGCGGACGAAACTCGATGGCGCCGCCGCGACCCAGACCGAGCTGGCGCGCCTGATCCCCATGCTGTGGCTGACCCCGCGAGAAGACCGGCTCTGGGCCGGGCCGCGTGCGGATCGACTGCGCTTCTTTGACCGGCTGGTCCTCGCCGCGGCGCCCGATCACGCCAGCTCGGCCAGCGCGTACGAGAAATCCATGAAGGAGCGTCAGCGGCTTCTGGACCGGGTCGCCGAGGGCGGCCGGGCGGACCCTGACTGGCTCAACGCGCTGGAGGCGGAAATGGCGGCGTCCGGCGTGGCGCTGGCCGCCGCGCGGCTCGATGCCCTCGCGCGCTTGCAGGACGAGATCGACACGCGCCCTGAAAGCCAGTTTCCCAAGGCGGACCTGGCGCTTGATGGGGCGGTGGAAGCCAAACTCGCTGAAGGTCTGAAGGCGGGCGAGGCGGAAGACTGGTTCGCGGACGAGCTCCAGCGGGTGCGACCGCGCGACGGCGCAGCGGGCCGGGCGCTGACCGGACCGCATCGCACCGAGCTGGACGCGCGGCATCGCGCCAAGTCCCAGCCCGCTTCTGATTGCTCGACGGGGGAGCAGAAATCCATGGTGCTGGGGCTTGCTTTGGCCCAGGCCGCCGCCATTCGTCGCCTGTCGGGCCGCGGTCCGGTGCTGATCTTTGACGAGGCGTGCGCGCATCTCGACGCCGCGCGCCGGGACGGTCTTGCCGAAACCGTGCTCGATCTCGGGGTTCAGGCGTTCATGACCGGCGTGGAGCCGGTCCTGTTCGAGGCCTTTGGAACCGGCGCCCAGCGGGTGGAAGTCCGAGACGGCTCCGCCCGGCTTCTGGACTGACTTGCCAAGTGGAGCTGATCGGAGTTCAACACCTCTCATGAAAGGCGCAAAACCGGCTCTGCAGACCCGATCCCAGCACACGCGCGACAAACTGGTCGCGGCGCTCGAGCGTCTGTTGCGCCAGAAGGCGTTCGAGCAGATCTCCGTCGCCGAGATCGCGCACGAAGCCGGGGTGTCTGTGGGGGCGGTCTACAACCGGTTCGAGAATAAGGACGCCTTCATTCCGGTCCTGTTCGAGCTCTACAAGGCCCGGCTTGAGGATCACGCCGCCGATCAGCACGCCGAGGCCGAGCAGGATACCGATGAGAGCCTGCGCGGGGTGCTGCATCGGACCTTGCGGGTCGGCGCGCGCTTCATGGCGCGCGAAGCCCATCTCATGCGGTCGGTGCATCTGTATGCGCGCATCCGGCCGGATCTGATTGGCGAGGGATGGGAAGAGATTACGGAGACCGCGCGACAGTCCCTGGGCGCCCTCTATGATCATTTTGACGCCGAGATCACCCAGCGCGACCGGACAAGGGCCATCGAGACGCTCGCCTATTTTCTCAATACGGCATTGATCGAGGCGGGTCTGTATCCCGATCTCGGACCGCCAGCGCCCAAGGGGTTGAGCCTCGAAACGCTGGCGGAGGAACTGGCCGATTTCGCCTGGGGCTATCTTACGGCGCAGCGGGCGCCAGCGTCGGAACCGGCTTGCGGCTAAGATAGAGATAGAGCCCGCCCACCATGTCGGCGGCGATATGCACGATGATCGCCGGCCAGAGTGAGCCAGACAGCACCACCAGAACGGTCAGACCGAGGGTGATGGGAATGATGCGGATCATGCCGGACACCCCCTGATAGGTGTGAAAGCCGATGAAGATCACCATGGAGACCAGTGCGGCGGCCCAGAGCGGCATGACCAGCACCAGCGCGCCCAGCAGGAAACCGCGAAAGATGATTTCCTCGTTCCAGCCGGCGCTGACCGCCATCAGCTGAAAGCGGCGGTGCTCCGCCCCGGTCTGCGGCTGGATCAGGTCCACGCCCTCCATGCCCTCGAGCGCCTTGGCCATCTCCGCACGGCCTTCAGACGTGCGCAGCGGCAAGAGCTGGCTGAGCAGAAACAGGACAAACACGCAGGCGATGGCCCATCCGGCCCATCCGCGCCAAGCGTTCTCACCGGTCAGGGCTGGCAGGTTCAGGCCAAGGCTGATGACATCCCGTCCCGAGGCGAGCCAGCAGACCAGACAGATTCCGCCCAGCAGCCAGAGCATCACGATCGTTTCGGTCATGGTCTTCAGGGCCGCGCGTTCAGTCTGGAGCCTGGCGCGGCGACGCGCGGCTTTCGTGCTGAGCTCGGCGTAGATGAAGGCGATCACGATCGCGACCATGCCGAACCAGAGCGCGGGCTCGGACGCCACAGCGGCGACCAGACGCTCGGCAAGCGAAGGAGGGGCGGAAGATATGGACATGTCAGGGCCTCTGATACGAATACGAATTCATGTTCATATTTAGGAATTGAGCTGACATGTCAATGGCCGCGCCTCTTGCGGGCGGTCCAAGCGGGCCGGGCTGTGCGCGACCTGGCCTGATCGAGACGGGCCTGTCGCTAGGCGATAAGGGGATATTCCGTCTCGATCCGATAGAGATTGGGCGTGTGCGGCTTGCGCGCCCAGCTCGAGTACAGATGGAAGCGATCCACCGTGAACGGGTCGGACTTGAACAGGCCCAGTCTCTGCTCGAAGCGCTGGACGCGGCCCATGTCCACATCCCGGTTCAGGTAAGCCAGTGTGAGATGGGGCAGATAGGCGCGCTTCTCGATCTCGACGCCCGCCTGTCGGGCCGCCTTCCGGCATTGCCGGGCCAGATCCATCAGGGCGGGATGATGCTCCACGCCCAGCCAGATGGCGCTGGGATCGCCGCCGCCGAACCGGCCCGCCCCTTCCAGCCTCAGCTCGAAGGGCGCCAGCCGGACCTGACCGAGCGCGGAATCAAGCTCCTCGATCACCGGTTCATCCAGCTCGCCGTAAAAGCACAAGGTGATGTGCAGGTTTTCACGCGGGCGCCAGTTGGCGTCCGGCACGCCGGTCATTTCGGCGCAGGCCTGATCGGCGACGGTGTCAGACAGGGGCAGGGCGGCGAAAACACGAAGCGACATGGTCTCAGGGGGCATGCGCGGGGCGGCTGCGTCAAGCGGGCGCGGCGCAGGATACGTGAAATCCCTTTAATAATAAGGGATATCAGAATGTGATCCATTCCGGTTTCTCTTGAAACCCGAGCGCAAAACTCCGATATTCAACACCACAAGGCGCGCATCGTCGCGTTCACCTGTTTCTGGTTGAGAAGGACATCATGAACCAGTTTTCGCACCCTGCTTACGGCGCACAGACGCTCGACACCTCTGTGGATGCCGGCCTGCGCAGCTTCATGCTGGGCGTTTACAACAAGATGGGCCTCGGGCTCGTCCTCTCCGCCGTTCTCGCCTTCGTGGCGGGCACTGTGGATCCGGTGACGCAGCTCGTCTTCAACTCGCCGCTCTATTTCGTGGTCCAGTTCGGCCCGATCGTGCTGCTGTTCGGCTCCATGTTCTTCATGCGCAACCCGTCCCCGCTGGGCGCGGCGGTCCTGTACTGGGCCGTTGTCTCCCTCATTGGCACGGGCCTCGGGGTCTGGGTCCTGATGGCGACCACCGGCGCCAGCGCCGAGACCCTGACGGGGACCATCTCGGTCACCATGGGCACGATCGCGCAGGCCTTCTTCATTACTGCAGCGGCCTTCTTCGGTCTCTCGCTGTATGGCTACACCACCAAGACAAACCTGCAGCCCATTGGCAGCTTCCTCGTCATGGCGGTGATCGGCGTTGTGCTGATCTCGCTGCTCAACGTGTTCCTGATCGAGAGCTCGGGCCTGCAATGGCTGATCCAGTTCGCGATCCTGGGCCTGATGGCGGGCGTGGTGGCCTGGCAGACCCAGTCGCTGAAGCTGACCTATGTGGAGGCGCGCGGCGACCAGCGGTCCCTGGGCGTGCTGACCTATTACGGCGCGCTGAACCTCTACATCGCCTTCATCAACATGTTCCAGATCATCCTGATGATCCTGGGCAATCGCGACTAGGCGATCCGTTATCCCGGCAAAAACCCCGGAGCGAACGCTCCGGGGTTTTTTGTTGTCAGGATCCGCTCCAGCTGAGTTTCCTGAGCTGGTTGTCGAAGACCTTGAGCACGTTGGACAGGTCATGACCGCGCTTGAGGATGGTTCCGCCCGGCGCGACCACCTTCCAGGCGCCCTGCCTGCGGGCGTCGGCCGGGGTTTTCACGATGCGATAGATCGGCACTTCGGCGGCGTTCCTGAAGATGGAGAATTCAGCGCGATCCTTGAGACCGTCTATGGCGTAGTCGCGCCATTCGCCGCCCGCCACCATCATGCCGTAAACCCTCAGGATCTGGTCCAGCTCCGTGCGATGAAACATGATCCGGTCGTCGCGCGGGCGGGGCGTGGGAAGGGGAGTCAAAGCCATGTCTGTTCTGAATTAACCTTTGATCTGGACCTTACGAACTTTTCACAGTCTGCCGCAATCTCGCCTCAATTTCGTCCTCGGGCAGCCTAACCCCGTCACCACCTTAAAGCGGTCGGCTGGCGCATACAAAATCCGCCTGATCTGGATTCACAGCCCCCCCAGCCCCCCGGGTCTGGCGGTGAGCGCCGGTCGACACCTTCTTCCTGACATCGGATTTTGAATTTTCAGGCTTTGGTCATTCCGGGCCTCTAGAAAGCTGGTGTGAGGGGAAGAGGTAAGCTACCCCTGTTGTGCAGTTTTCCGCCGCTGACGGGATGATCCGCCGCCCATGATCCGCGCTGACCGCCTGATCAAACGCTTCGCCGGCTTCACCGCCGTGGATGAAGTGTCCTTTACGGTCGAACGCGGCGAAGTGGTCGCGTTCCTCGGCCCCAATGGCGCGGGCAAATC
>NZ_DJIQ01000026.1:0-23604 GCF_002433705.1 Oceanicaulis sp. UBA6590 | reverse complement strand
CCCAATGGCGCGGGCAAATCCACCACCATGCGCATGCTGGCGGGGTGTCTGGAGCCCGATGACGGCCGCGCTCTGATCGCCGATTTCGATTGCCATATTGATCGCCGCTCCGCGCAATCGCATCTGGGCTATCTGCCCGAAGGCGCCCCCGCCTATCCCTCCATGACGGCCCGGGGGTTTGTGCGCTTTGGCTTGCGCGCGCGGGGCTATGCCGGCGCCAATCTCGATGAGGCGACCCGTGTGGCGCTCGATCGCGCGCAACTGGGCAAGATGGCGGACAAGGCCATTGGCGCCCTGTCCAAGGGCTATAAGCGCCGGGCGGCGCTCGCCGCCGCCATCGCCCATGACCCGCCCGTGCTGATCCTGGATGAACCCACTGACGGCCTCGACCCCAACCAGAAGGACGGGGTGCGCGCCCTGATCTCCGAGATGGCGCCCAAGAAGGCGATCCTGATCTCCACTCATCTGCTCGATGAAGTGGACGCCATGTGCTCGCGCGCCGTGGTCATCGCAGAGGGTCGGATCAAGGTGGACGGGACGCCTGCCGATGTGGCGCGCCAGTTTGGCGGCAGCCTGGAAAGCGCGTTCCGCGGCCTGACCCGCGCCATGGAGGATCCGGTCCTCTCCGACCGTCCAGGATCGCGCGCATGACCGGTCTGATCGCCATCTATCGGCGCGAAGTGGCGGCGTATTTCGAGACGCCGCTCGCCTATGTCTTCCTGTCGGTGTTCGCCTTCGCCGCTCCCGCCTTCGCCTGGCGGGTCGGGCGGTTGTTCGATACCGGTCGCGCCGATCTCGCTCCGCTCTTTGACTATATGCCTTGGCTCTTGCTGGTGTTGATGCCTGCGCTCGCCATGCGCGCCTGGGCGGAGGAACGCGACCGGGGCACTCTGGAAGTGCTGCTGGCGAGTCCGATCGCGCTGTCAGAGATGGTGCTGGGCAAATTCCTGGCCGCTTTGAGCGTCGCCGCGCTGGCGTTGGCGCTGACCTTCCCCATGTGGGGCGCGATGAACTATCTCGGCAATCCGGACAACGCCGCCATCGCCACCGCCTATCTGGGCGCGCTGTTGCTGGCGGGCGGCTATCTGGCGCTGGGCCAGGCCCTGTCCGCCTCCACCCCCAACCAGGTGATCGCTTTCGTACTGGGCGTGGGCGCGTGTTTTCTCGTGACCGTATCGGGCGCGCCTTTCGTGCTCGACGCCCTTTCCGCACACATGCCTGGCGCGGTGGCCGAGGCGCTGGCCGATCTGTCCGCACTGGCCCGGTTTGACAGCCTGCGCCGCGGCGTCATTAGCCTGGCGGACCTGATTTATTTCTTCTCCCTGATGGGGCTTGGACTGGGGCTCGCCATGGCGTTGATCGATGCGCGCCGGGGAGGCGGTCGATGAACCGGACGCGTTTCCTGTGGGTGATGATCCTCAGCCTGATCCTGGGCTTCGCCGGCCTGAACATGGCCGCGCGCCTTCTTCTGGACGGCGCCCGTCTCGATCTCACAGAACGCAGCCTTTACGAGCTCTCGGACGGCACGCGTGATGTGCTGGGCCGGCTTGATGAGCCGATGACGCTCGATTTCTACTATTCGCGCGCCGAAGCGGCGGGCTATCCCGAATTGCGGGCCTATGGCGCCCGGGTGCGCGAGCTCCTGCGCACGCTGTCAGCGCGGTCGGGCGGCGCGCTGCGCCTCGAAGAAATTGATCCGTCGCCCTTCTCTCCCGAAGAGGATGCAGCCATTTCCTCAGGCCTTCAGCCCGTCCCGGTCGAGGGCGGCGGACAGATCTTCTTCGGTCTGGTGGGTCGCAACGCCGTGGACGAGGCGCGCATCATCGCCTTCTTCGATCCGCAGGACGAAGCGCGGCTGGAATACGAGATCGTGCGTCTGATCGCCGAGCTTGAACGCGCGAGAACGCCGCATCTGGCCATCGTATCCGACCTGCCCTTCGCGCCGGACCGGGACGGACGCAGCGGCAACCGGATCATTGACGAGCTGGGCGCCACCTATCAGCTGAGCTGGCTGGAGCCCGATTTCGATGTCATCCCTGAGGATGCGGACGCGCTTCTGGTGATCCACCCGCCGGTCATGAGCGAGCGTCAGCTCTATCTCATCGACCAGTTCACCCTTGCCCGTGGCCGGGTGATGGTCGCGGTGGACCCGATGGCGCATCTCGCGCTCAAGCCCGGGCCGGACGGTTTGCCGCCGCTGAACGCGCAGCGGGCGACCGATCTGCCGCGCCTGTTCGCCAGCTGGGGCGTGCTCTATGATCGCAACGCCGTCGGCATGGACGGGGAGACGGGTCTTCCTGTCCAGATCGTGGAGGCTGGGCGCACCCGCATGCGCGCCTATCCGCTGTGGTTTTCCGTGCCGCCTGCGGGTCTCAATCAGGCCCTGCCCGGCCTTGCGGGCCTGTCGCGGGCGGTCAATCTGGGCTCGCCGGGCGTGCTGGGCTTTGAACCCGAAACGGGTCTGAACGCGACGCCGCTCCTGTCCACCAGCGCCCAGGGTGCGCGCCTTGACGCCGACATCGCCGCGTCGAGCCCCTCGCCCGAAGAACTGATGCGCGGTTTCGAGCCGGCGACCGATGCGCCCCTGACCCTGGGGCTATTGCTGGACGGCCGGTTCCGCACGGCCTTTCCCGACGGCCCGCCCGTGGATGACGGCGCGCCGATCCGGACCGAACATCTGGTCGAAAGCACAGGATCAGGCGAGGTGATCGTGCTCGCGGATGTGGACCTGTTTGACCCGGCCTTCTATCTGCGCGCCGACCCGGTCCAGGGCGAACAGGTGGTGGCGGATAATCTGTCGCTCGTCCTGAACCTTGTGGACCGGCTGGCGGGGGATCGGGCGCTGGTCACCTTGCGCTCGCGCTCGCGCTCGGATCGCCCCATGACGCGCGTGGACGCCCTGCGCACGGCTGCGGAAGCGCGCTATCTGACGCTGCAGGACAGCCTTCAGGCCGAGCTGAGCGAAGCCGAGGGGCGTCTGGAGGAGCTCACCCGTCTGGGCCGGGCGTCGGCGCTGGGCGGGGCGGGCAGTGCGGATGCGGCCGAGGCGGACGCCCTGCGCGCGCAGATCCTGGACGCCCGGGAGCGTCTGCGTGAGATCGAGCGCGGCTTCCGGGTCGAGATCGATGCCCTTGAAAACCGGCTTCTGCTCTGGACGCTCTGGCTGCCGCCGCTGGTGGTGCTGGTTCTGGGCGTGCTGGCTGCGGTCTGGCGCAGGAGACATCGGGTATGAGCCGGCAAACGCCCCACAAACGACGCGGTTTGCAGGCGCTGATCAGCCTGGGCGCGGCGCTGGCCCTGCTGGCGCTGGGGGCGACCGCTGTGTGGCGCGATGCGCGTCTGGGGCAAGCGCCGGAGGTCAGCGGTCCCGTCGTTCCGGACTGGTCCGGGCAGGCGGCGAACGCGTCACGCATCCGTATAGAGACCGCCGACGGCGCGTTCGTGATGGAAGAACGAGACGGTCGATGGGTCATGGCGAACCGGGGGGATTATCCCGTCCGCGCCGAACGCATCGCTGAGCTGGATACGCTGCTTCAGGGGCTTCAGTTCGCCGAGGCCATGACACGGGACGCCGACAAGTTTGACCGTCTGGGCCTGGGCGATCCCGAGACGGGCGGCGACGGCGTCAGGGTGACGATCAGCAATGCCGCGGGCGAGGTGCTGGCCGATCTGATCATCGGGCGCTTGCGCGGCGAGCGCGGCCTCTATGTGCGCCGTCCGGGCGGTGTGCGCGCCTATGCGGCGTCCGGGCCTGTGGCGGGCGCGGACACTCTGGGGGATGCGGGCCGCTGGATGGGGCTTGATTTCTGGACCCATGACGCCTCGGCCATCGCGCGCGCGGAAATCCAGCCTGAATTCGGGCCGAGCTGGCGGGTCATGCGCGCGGGCGAGGCGCAGCGCTATTACGAATTGCGCGAACCGTCGGGCTGGCGTCTTGTGACGGCCGGCGCCGCCAATGGCGTGGCCACGGCGGGCGCGCAATTGCGCTTCCGCGACGTCAAACCCGAGCAGGAGCTGGTGGGCGCCTATGTCGCCCGCCATGCGGCGGTGACCTTCTCGGGGCTCGCCTATGAAATGCTGTTCTTCGCCGAAGGCGATGAGCGCTGGGCGACCATCGAACTCGCCGCACTCGCCGATGACGCAGCCCCCCGGGCGGAGCATTTCAATGACCAGGTGGAGGGCTGGGCCTTCCTGGTCAGCGAAGACGCCTATGAGCGTCTGACCCGGGCGCTCGATCAGGTGGCCGAGCCGGTACGTTAACCCCAATTCACTTTGCGCCTTTCCGGCTCTGCGCCAGTCTGATCTCTCGGGACAGGCGGGGAGGACGTCATGGACTTGAGATCGATCGTGCTGGGCGCGGCTTGCATGGTGGCGAGCGCAACGGCCGCACATGCGCAGGATGATGTGTCGGCCCGCCAGCTTGAGGCGATGGCGCGTCTCGCGCCGCTCGCGGGCGATTGGGTCGTCACGGGCCAAATCATGGGCCCGTCAGGCGCTCAGGCGCTCGAGCCGGGCATGGCGCAAGCGGGTTATGCGTTCAATGATCGCGGACTGGAGGAGACCGCACGGATCGATCTCGGCTCAGAGGGCCTGACCGAGCTGCGCACGCTCTTCACCTATGACCCGTATCGCGAGGTCTACCGGCTGAGCGTCATGGATGACGCCTTTGGTCTTCTGGACATCTATGAGGGCGCGTTTGACGCGCAGGGGCGCCTGGTGACGACCAATCTGCGCGCCGACACATCCTATCCCATCGAGGGCGGACAGCTTCATTTCAAGCTGGTGCATGACTTCACCGGCTCGGACGGTCATGCCTTCGAGGTCTATATGAGCGCGGATCGCGGCGAGAGCTGGCAGCTCTATTTCGATCAGCACTACGCGCCGGCGGATTAGGGCAGTTTCGCCGCTGACAGCAGGCGACCGCCCGGCCCGTCCTGAACCAGCACCACGGCGTCGAGCCCGTCAGCCGTATCGGGCAGCACATAGGAGGCCTCTCCGCCATTCCAGTCCGCCAGCTTTTCAACTGCGCGGACCATGTTGAAATGGGTCATGCGCAGACCGGCGTTTCGGCCGCTCTCGATCTGGCGGGTCTGAACGCCGGGTTCGTACTGGACAATCCAGATTTCAGCGGGCGTCGCGCGTTCGCCTGTGAGGGCGAGCGTCAGCGCGCCCGTCCCGGTTTCCTCGATGCGAGCGGCTCGGATGGGGGGGCTGGCGTTGAAGGCGGCGCTGATCCGATCAGGATCAAAGCGCAATTGCTCGGGTGCGCCATTGAGCACGAAATGCGGCGTGTAGACCCGCATGGCCTCGCCCACTTCCACATAGGCTTTCTGACGATCCACAAATTCGGGCATGGCGAACTGGTCCGTCCAGCCATAGGCGTCCCAGTAGTTCACGCCCCAGGCCAGCGCGATCACGTTCTCTTCTGCGCCGAATTCGGCCAGAAGCTGATTGGCGGACGGGCAGAGCGGGCAGCCCTGGGAGGTGAACAACTCCACCACGCGCACGCTGTCAGACGGGGCGGGCACAGCCCGCTCGGGCGTCGCCTGCGTCTCATGAGACGGGGCGGCATGGGCCTGAAACAGCACGGCCAGAACGGAGAGCCAGGTAAGCATAAGTGCTTACTAGCCCATATCCCGCTCGCTTGAAATTCACAGGGCCGTTATGGCCTGTTTCAATCAGGCGTCCTTCGTGTCGCCTTCGCCCTTGCTCTCGTCCTCGGTCGCCTTGGCGTATTTCAGCGTCATCGGGACATTGGCGAGCACGAACAGGAAGAAGAGCGGGAAGGTGCCGAAGAAGCGGAAATTGACCCAGAAGGCCTCGGTCAGCTCCAGCCCGGCGAACCAGCGTGCGGTTTCAGGCACATTGGCGTCGATGATATGCCGCCACATCACCTCGTTCAGAACAGCGAGGAAGGCGAAGAACAGCGCCCAGCGTATGCCCAGCATCACCCAGGCATGGTCGGGCATGGAATAGATCGATCCGAACAGGCGCTTCCAGACATTGAAGCCGAGCGCGAAGCTGAACAGGATCGCAAAGCAGAAGATCAGATTGATAATCGTCGGCTTGATGAAGATGAAGATCGGATCCTGCAGATAGATCGTCATGCCGCCGAACAGCGTCACGATGACGAAGGTCACCGCCAGCATGGGCGGAAAGCGCTTCTGGGTGACGATGGCGTAGACCACGGCCGCAGCCGTGGCGAGCATGAAGATGCCCGTCGCCCAGTAGATCGCCTGATCCTCCACCAGTCGCTTGGCGACATTGTAGGTGATCATGAAGATCGCCGCCGGACCGACATCGACCAACAGCTTGGAGCCCTGTCCGATGGTGCTCTTGGAGGTGTCGGTCTGGGCGTCTGACATGGGTTCGTGTCCGCTTGGCTTATTGAACATCCTTGATGCCCTAATACGCAGGCGGGCGAAAGTCAGATCGGCTATCCCAGCTGAATTGCAGCCAGCCCGAGCGCCAGCACCACCGCCAGACCGATGCGGCGCACGCCCAGCGGCTCCTTCAGGATCACGGCCGCGACGATGGCTCCGAACACCACCGAAGTCTCCCGCAGCGCCGCCATAGGCGCGACGGGTGCGTTGGCGTAGGCGTAGAGCGCGAGGCCATAGGTGGTGATGTTGAAGAAGGAGGCGTAGAAGCCGCGTCTGAGTTCGGACCGGGCGACGCGGATGAGCTGATCTCCGCGTCGGATCCAGGCGGTCCCCACCAGCGTGATCGCGCTCAGCACGAAGAACCAGGCGGCGTAAATGAGCGCTGATCCGGCGGCGCGCACGCCAGACGCGTCATTCACCGTATAGCTTGCCGTCATGACTGCAGCGGACAGGGCGAAGCCGAGCGCTGCGGCCTTGGGGGCGCCGCCCCGTTCAGGCCAGGCGAAGGCGATGATGGCGGCGGAGGCGACCGACAGGCCGATGATCGCCAGCGGACTCAGCGGTTCGCCCAGAAAGACGAAGGCGAACAGGCCCGCGATCGCCGGGGCGGCGCCGCGCATCACCGGATAGACCAGATTCATTGATCCGCGTCGGAAGGCGGAGATCATGAGCATGTTGAAGGCCCAGATCAGCCCGGCGCCCATCAGCAGGAAGCGCCAGACCTCCCAGCCGGGGAGCGGAAACAGAAACAGGACCGGGCTGAGCCAGAGGGCGGAAAAGACCATGGACACGCCCCGGAAGGTGAGCGTGTCCTCGGCGCGCTTGGTGAACAGCGCCATGCCGGCATGGGCCATGGCGGATATCAGCGCGGCCAGCGCTGCAAGGGGCGGGATCGTCTCCATGGCCCGCTTCTAGCAGATCAGTCCGCCTGATCCTCGATCACATGCATGTCATCGTCCGACAGGCCGAAATGATGGCCGATCTCGTGCACCAGCACATGGGTGATGATCTCTGACAGGGTCACATCGCCCCGCTCGCACCATTCCAGAAGGATCGGCAGGCGGTACAGGAAGACGTAATCAGGCCCCGCCGCCGGATCGAGCACGGATTTCCGGGTCAGATCGACGCCATGGTAGAGCCCGGTCAATTGATAGGCGCTGTCCATGTTGAAATGGGCCAGGGTCGCCTCGTCGGCAAAGTCCGGCGTCTGGATCACCACATTGCCGCACAGGGCCCGGAATTGTTCGGGCAGCCCGTCCCAGGCCTGCTGGGCGATCTCGAGAAACTGCGCTTCGTCGGGCGCGGTGAGGCGGGAAATGTCTCGACTTCTGAACATGATGGACAGATAGGGCGCCGTCGGGTCCGAGACCAGAGCCCGCAGGGGCTTGCCGCGAGAACATAAAATGAACATGATGGGGCATGGCTGTTACTGATCCCCTTCCCACCGCGCGCGCCAGCAATCCCGCGATTGATGATGCGCGCCTCCTCATGCGCGGCGCGGCGCGGCTCCTGATGGATCTGGGGATCACCGCGATCGCCGAGTTCACCCTGCCCTGCGGCCGCCGTGCGGACCTTGCAGGCCTGGGCCCCAAGGGCGAGATGGTGATCGTGGAAGTGAAGTCCGGCGTTCAGGATTTCAGGACCGATGAGAAATGGCCCGACTATTTCGCCTGGTGCGACCGGTTCTATTTCGCGGTCTCCGAGCGCTTCCCGTCCGACATCCTGCCCGAACAGACCGGCCTCATCATTGCGGACGGGTTTGGTGGCGCGGTGGTGCGTGAAAGCCCGGTCGCCAAGCTCGCCCCGGCCCGGCGCAAGGCGCTGACCTTGAAGTTCGCCCGCAACGCCGCCGAGCGCGCGCTTCGCGCCATCTAGGCCAGCTTCAGGAAAAATATCGCTCTTTCCGCCTTTCTCGTGCTGGACGCCTGCAAATTCGCTTTCTAGGCTAGTGACGGGGAATGATGGTGCGAGGGGTCGCGTCATCGCTGTGAGGGGGGTGGGCGATGCGAGCTTTCGTACGCTATTTCAATATCGTGTTCATCGTGGCGGCGCTGGTGGTCGCCGGCCTGGCGGCGACGGGCCTCTTGAAGTTGCCGCCCAGCGAGGCCGGAGACCCGCTCGCCCAGGACTCGCCCCCTGCGGGAGAGGTGGTCTTCAGTCCGACGCCGGGGTTTGTGGAGCCGCTCGAACCCGTTCCGTTCGATCGTCAGGCGCTCGCGGACTCCCAGACTGGCCTGCATTACCGTCTGATCGACCAGCAGACCGATCTGCGCGCCGAGCGTCCTGTGCGCTATATCCGTATGGTGGTGGATCTGGCCAACCGTCAGGCGGCCGAGGCGGTTTCAACCCGGTTGATCGATTTTTACCCCGATTATCAAAGTGTCCTGTTGCACGACTTCGCCGTGATCCGGAATGGGGTGCGTCAGGACCGGGGGGCGGACCTGTTCATCGACCAGATCCAGGCGGAGGACCAGCTGGGTCAGGGCGTGGTGACGGGGCTGGAGCGCGCGCTGGTGCGCATCCCGAATGTGCAGGCGGGCGACACGCTGGATCTGAGCTGGTCGGTGACAGGCGGCCATCCCAGCATGAACGGACGGGTGAGCGAGTTCGTCGGGGTTCAGTATTATGTGGACAGTCCGAAAGCCCGCATTCGCGTGCTCGCGCCCGATGACGCCCGGCTGCAGACCCTCGGGGACGCGGCCCAGCCCGAGATCGAGGAGGCGGACGGCTATCAGGGCTTCCTCTATCCCGAACAGGCCGTCACCGCCAATCTCGACTTTGACCCCTATAACCGCTTCCAGCAGACGTCAGGCTGGCTGATCACCCAGTTCGAGGACTGGATGGCCGTCAAACGCTGGGGGCATGATCTTTATGACGCCGGCCGCCCTTCGGCGGATGTGCGCGAGGTGGCGGACCGCATACGCAGCTCCACGGACGACCCCGAGCTTCAACTGGTGCGCGCCATCCAGTTCGTGCAGGATCATGTGAGCTATTTCGCGATTTCCCTGGGCGAGCAGGGGTATACCCCGGCCAGCCCGGAGGAGACGTTGCGCACGCGGAATGGAGACTGCAAGGCGAAGTCCCTCCTGCTGATCCAGTTGCTCAAGGCGCTTGGCGTCGAGGCCCATGCAGCGCTGGTGAACAGTCTGGATGGACGGGATCTGGCGGACATTGCAGCCACGCCGCAAGCCTTTGACCATGTCATCGTCCGCATCGCCTGGCAGGGCCAGCACTACTGGGTGGACCCGACGCTGAGCCTTCAGCGCGGCCTGATGGATCAGCGTGAGCAACCCGATTACGACCTGGCGCTGGTGCTGGATGGCGGCGAGGAGGGACTCGTTGACATGCCGGACCGGGAGACGGGCGATCCCTGGACCGATATTCGTCAGGTCTACCATCTCCCCCAGAGTCCGGATGACGCTCTGGTGATTGATGTGCAGCTGGTCTATCGCGAGGATTATGCGAACCTTATGCGCGCCGCCTTCGAGGACGCGTCCGACGCCGATCGCGAGGCCTTCTTCCAACAGGCCTATCAGGCGTTTGAGGGTGTGGAGGTCGATCATCTCAGCGTCAGTGACAATGAACGCGACAATACCTTTCGGATCGGGCTCGAGCTCAGCGCGCCCCGCTTTTTCGGCAAGGCGGATGCGGAGGGCGCGCGCACGCGGGTCCTCACGACCGATGCCCTGCTCTATGCGGCCCAGTACCTGATCGAGCTCGACGAGGAATCCCGGTTGCCCTTTCCCATGAGCGCGCGGCACCTTGTGGAAGTCCATCTGCCCGGCCCGTCTCACGTCTGGACCTTCGAAACCGGAGCGCGAGAGGTGGACAATGAAGCCTTTCAGGCCAGCCGGACGGTTCGATATGCGGACAATGTGCTCGAGATCGACTGGCGGCAGAGCTTCAAGACCAAATGGGTGGTGGTGACCCCCGAGCTGATGGAAGATGCGGGCGTGATCCCCACAATGGTGTCCTATGAGCTTTATACCGACATGCCCTGGATCTAGGCGGACGACGGGTTCGGCGAGGCCGTCGCGATGGTGATGGAGCTGCTCGGGCTCGCGGGTTTGAGCGCGCTGGTCGCGTCAGGCGCCGGATATGCCGGCCGATGGGGCTGGCGGGGCTGGCGCGCCCGGCTGGATGGAGACGGGACGGGGGAGACGCCGCTGGTCCTGCCGCCCTTCCGTCCGATCACGCCGCGGGCGTTTGTCAGCTCCAATGACCAGGGCGCATTCGGCGAGGCGCTGAGTTGTGTGATGATGGCCGCTGAAGGCTGGCGGCCGATCAATGGCAAGCCGGGGCCCGGGCCGCAGGGCGTGGACGGTATTTTCGTCAGGATGGGCGAGGCGGGTTTCGAGGCGCGCCTGATCGAGACCAAGACCAATGCCAGCCGCTATGCGGCGCGTCAGATGTCGGACGCCAAGCTGGGCGAGGACCTGACGCGGCTTTACCTCACCTGCGGGGACCCCGTGCTCGGCAAGCTCTACGCCCGTCTTTACAAGGGTCTGGCCGAGGGCGACGCGGCGATCCGCAAGCAGCTCTGGCGTCATCATCTGGCGCGCGGGGTCACCGAACAGGTCAGCCTGGACCGGGCAGGTGAAGCGGACGGCCCGGTGAGGCTGGTTCAGAGCCATGTCTTCCTGGAGGCGCTGGCCGCGGGCCTGGATGAGCTGGACCGGGGGCGGCGCTACTGGACGGGGCTCTATCCGTCCTGAGCCGTGAGCGTGTCGACCAGCGCTTCGAAGGCCTCCATGCGCGGGGCGAAGCGCGCCTCCACAGCCTCGCGCACGTCGGATGAAGCGCGATCGGGATGGCCGGCGTCCAGCGGCGGGGCCGGATCATATTCAAGCCCGAGCTGGATGCTGGCGGCGACGGCGTCGCCCGCGATCTCGCGCATCACGCTCAGGGCGAAATCGATGCCGGCCGTGACCCCGCCTCCCGTGATCACCCGGCCATCATGCACCACGCGCTCATTTACGGGAATGGCGCCGAAGGCGGACAGATGCGCGTGATAGCGCCAGTGGGTCGTGGCGCGGACGCCCTTCAAAAGTCCGGCTGCGCCCAGGATGAAGGCGCCGGTGCAGACCGAGGTGACGTAGCGGGCCTTCGCGCCCTGCCGGCGCACGAACTCGATCATGAGGGGGTCCTGCATCACCGCGTCCACCCCGAACCCGCCGGGCACGCACAGCAGATCGAGATCAGGCGCCGTGTCCAGCGTATGGGTGGGCAGGATGAAGAGGCCGCAATCGGTGCGCACTGGTCCGTCCTTGCGGGCGATCAGCGCCGTCTCGGCGCCGGGCGCCCGGCTCAGCACCTGCAGGGGACCGGTGAAGTCCAGCTGGGTCAGATCGTCAAACAGAAGAAAGCCGATGGTGAAGCTCATGATGCGGTCTCCTGGGGAAAGGGGGTGCGGAAGCGGGCGCGGAAGTCGCGTGGAGCCACCCCCAGCTGTCGCTGGAAGGCGCGATCCAGCCTTTGCAGGCCGCCAAACCCGCACATATCGGCAATGACGCTGATGGCGTGATCGGTTTCCACCAGCAGGGCGCGCGCGGCTTCCACGCGCAATTGCTCCACAAGCTGGGCGGGCGACTGGTTCAACTCGGTGCGCGTCAGACGGCTCAGGGTGCGACGGGACAGGTGAAAGCGGTCGCATAGCGCTTCGATGGACCAGTCCGCGGACGGTTCGCGACGCACGGCGTCACACAGGCGCGCGAGCCGGCTTTCAGGGCGGGCCTGGGCCGCCAGATCCGGGGAATACTGGCTCTGCCCGCCCGAGCGCAGGCGCTGGACCAGCAGGTTCTGGGCGATCTTGAGTGCGAGGGCGCGCCCCGCCTCCTGTTCGACCAGGGCGAGCGCCAGATCCATGCCGGCGGTGACGCCCGCTGAGCTCCAGATGGCTCCGTCCTGGATGTAGATGGCGTCGGGCTCGACCTTGATGTCCGGATAACGCTCCGACAGATGCCGCACGGCTCGCCAGTGGGTGGTGAGGCGATGATGACGGGCCAGCCCGGCTTCGGCGAGCAGATATGCGCCCGAGCAGATGGAGATGCAGCGCTCGGCGGCCTCGCCTGTCCTGCGCAGACGGTCCAGAAAGTCCTGATCGGAGAGAACAGTCTCGACCGGTTCACGGTCTCCGCCGACGCAGATCAGGCTGTGAAGCGGGGTCGCTTCCAGCTCCTGCAGGGCGTGTTCGGCCAGCACGGCGACCCCGTGCCCTGAGGTCACAAGGCCGGCTTCGGGCGCGGCGATGCAGAGCGACCATCCCAGTTGCGGCGCCAGCCGGGCGGCGCTGGAGAGCACGGCGTAGGGGCCGGTCAGATCCAGCAGCTCAAAGCCGGGATAGACGACGAAGCACAGGGTCCGGACAGGGATGGAGGCGATCATGCCTCATCCTAGACCGGACCCGGCGCGGCCTTAAGTGACCAAAACGGTCAAATCGGGCCAATCTGCCTAGCGCGGGGCGCGCTTGGCGAGAATACGCTGCAGGGTGCGGCGGTGCATGTTCAGCCGGCGCGCCGTCTCGGACACATTGTGATTGCAGAGCTCGAAGACGCGCTGGATGTGCTCCCACCGGACCCGGTCCGCGCTCATCGGGTTCTCCGGCGGCGCGGGTTTCGCGTCAGGCTGGGCGAGCAAGGCCTTCACCACGTCATCGGCGTCTGCGGGTTTGGCGAGATAGTCCACAGCGCCCGATTTCACCGCCGCAACGGCGGTCGCGATATTGCCATACCCGGTCAGCATGATGACGCGGCAGTCATCGCGGCTTTCGTGCAGGGTGCGCACCACGTCCAGGCCGTCCCCGTCATCCAGACGCAAATCCACCACGGCGAAGGCGGGGGGCGTCTTGCGGGCGATCACCATGGCCTCGGCGACCGTGCCGACCGCGCTGATCACGTCAAAGCCGCGGCTCTCCATGGCGCGCGACAGCCGATTCCGGAACGGCTCGTCATCGTCCACCAGCAGCAGCGTCTTGTCTTCGGGAAGGTCCAGTTCAGTGTGTTCGGTCACGGCCGACAGGCTCCTTTAACCGGGTCGGTTTGTTCAGGCCTAATCTCTACCCCCATTCTCCCCTCGTCTGCAAAGGTCGGATGGAAAGCAAGACAGCTCGACAATTCGGAAAATTTTAGTGCGAAAGGTCTGATGCGCCCACATCGCTCCGCGGTTCCGCCTCCAGCGGCGCACGGGGCAGGTTCAGCACCACGCGGGCGCCGCCCTGGGGGGCGTTGGTCAGGTCCACGCGACCGCCAATGCGTTCAATCAGGGTGACGGCGATGAAGACGCCCAGGCCCAGGCCGCCATAGCCGGGCTGGCCCCGGCGGGTGGTGACATAGGGTTCGCCAAGCTTGGCGAGAATGTCCGGCGGAAAGCCCGGCCCGTCATCCTGGACCACGATGGTCAGGCTGTCGCCGGTCCAGGCGCCGGTGATCTGGACTTCTGAGGTGGCGAAATCCACCGCGTTCTCGATGAAATTGCCCAGGCCGTACAACAGCTCGGTCTGGCGCTTGAGCACGGGCGCGTCCGGCAGGTCGGGCGGCGGGGCCAGCTTGACCGTGATATGGGCGTCCAGGCCCTTGAGCGGGGCTGCGGCCTCGTCCATCAGCTCCTTGATGCCGATGCGTTCATGCATCTTGTCCGCGGTGTTGTGCGACGATTGGGACAGGCGCTGCAGGATCTCGCGACAGCGCTGGGCCTGGGAGATGATGAGGTCGGCGTCCTCTCGCGCGATATCGTCCTGGGCGGCGCGCAGCATTTCCTTGGCGGTCAGCTGGATGGTGGCCAGCGGCGTGCCCAGCTCGTGTGCGGCGGCGGCGGCGAGCGCGCCCAGGGCCGACAGGCGTTGCTCGCGCGCCAGAACGCTTTGTGTCGCCGCCAGGGCCGCGCCCATGCGTTGCGCCTCGAACCCGACGCGCCAGGCATAGATGGCGGTGAAGGCGATGGCGATGGCCAGCGCCATCCAGATGCCGGCGCGATAGGTTGAGGGCAGGGTGACGCTTTGACCGTCCGCCCAGGGCAGGGGCAGATGCCAGATGCTCAGCGAGATCGAGCCGATGATGGCGATGGCCGCCAGAGTCAGCCACCAGCGCCCGGGCAGGGCGGAGACCGCGATCACCACCGGGCCCACCAGCATGACCGAGAAGGGGTTGGTGAGACCGCCCGTCAACGCCAGTAGAACCATCAGCTGGATCACGTCATAGGCAAGCTGCAGAAAGGCTTCCCAGTCCTTGGCGAAGCGCTGGGTCGGCATGGCGAGCGTCAGCCAGGCGTTGACCCAGGCGCTTGCGGCGATCACGGCGAGACACGCGCCAAGGGGCAGGTCAAAGCCCAGCCCGTAGAACACCACGATCACGGCGAGCGTCTGGCCGGCGACCGCCAGCCAACGCAGCAGGATCAGCGTGCGCAGTCGGACGCGGCCGAAGACGGGCGTCAGGTCAGGATCGGCGTCAAGCTCTGACCAGTCAGGTTCAATTTGGCTGTCACGCACGGTGTGGCTTCCCCCGAGGAGCGTCTTTACCGGTCAGCTGAGCGATGACCGCGCTTGCGGTCAACGGGACGAGATGACGCGCATGGTCGCGTCCGGCGATGCTGCACCGCGATATACGGGGCTCGCATCTGACACAAGAATGTCGTACCTCAGAGGGGATGATTGCGCTGCGCCGGCGCGCTCTCAACCTCAGGACTACCCATGGACTTGAAAAATCGACCGATCTGGCTGTTTCCCGCCATTGCCGCCATTCTCGCAGGCGTCGCGGCGGTCGCCATCCTGACCTTCTCGCCGGGCGCCGGGACAGGCGCGAACACCACCGGGGCGGCTCCAGTCCGCATGTCCGGCCAGGCCGATATCGGCGGGCCGTTCACACTGGTGGATCATACGGGCCGGACGGTGACGGAAGAAACCTTCGCAGGCCGTCCGACCCTGATCTATTTCGGTTTCACCTACTGCCCGGACATCTGCCCGACCTCGCTTCAGGTGATGGCGGCGGCTCTGGACCGTCTGACGCCTGAACAGCGCGCACAATTCCAGCCGCTCCTGATCACGGTGGATCCCGAACGCGACACCCCCGAGGCGCTGGCCGCCTATGTGCAGTCGCCGGCCTTCCCCGACAATCTGCTGGGCCTGACCGGCAGTGAGGAGCAGATCCGCGAGGCCGCCCGCGCCTATCGTGTCTATTACGCCCGTGTGGAGGATGACGGCACGCTGGCGGAATACACCATGGACCATTCCTCGCTCATCTATCTGATGGGCCGGAATGGCGATTTTGTTGAAGTCTTTCCGCATCAGGCGACCCCGGATCAGATCGCCTCACGCCTTCAACAGTTTCTAGAGACTAATCCGGCATAATCGAATTGAGCTGACAGTGCTGCGGACGTCCCGGCGCTGAGGAGACAGGCTATGCTTTACTCTTTTCTGGAAATGAGCCGGGCCGCCATGCTGCCCTGGCGCGCCGCCGCGAACATGACCCGGCGATCGCTGCGCTCCCCGCTCAATCCGGCCTCTGACACGCTGGCGGGTCGCGCCACGGCCGCGGCCGCCGACCTGTTCGAGAGCCTGACGCGCTATTACGGCAAGCCCGACTGGGAGCTGAGCCCGACCCACGTCAATGACCAGCCGGTCGATATCGATATCGAGACCGTGTGGAGCAAGCCCTTCTGCTCGCTTCTGCACTTCAAACGGGATCGCAAGGCGCTCGCGAAAGCGCGCGGCGTGAAGGTGTCGGAGATCAAGGATCGGCCGGTGCTGATCGTGGCCCCGATGTCCGGTCACCACGCCACGCTGCTGCGCGGCACGGTCGAAGCCTTCCTGCCTGACCATGAAGTGTACATCACCGACTGGGTGGATGCGCGCAAGGTTTCGGTCGCCGAGGGCCGTTTCGATCTTGATGACTATGTGCTCTATGTGCGCGAGATGATCACGGCGCTGGGCTCGAACCCGCACGTGGTCGCGGTGTGTCAGCCCGGCCCGCCGACCCTGGCCGCCATCGCCCTGATGGCTGAGGACAAGGATCCCGCACGCCCCACCTCCATGACTTTCATGGGGTCGCCCATCGATGCGCGCAAATCGCCGACCGTGCCGAACAAGCTGGCCGAGGAACGCCCCTATGAGTGGTTCCGGGATAATCTGATCCAGACCGTGCCGCCGGTGTATCCGGGCGCCATGCGCCGGGTCTATCCGGGCTTCCTGCAGCTGACCGGCTTCATCAACATGAATTTCGAGCGCCATGTGGACGCCCACTGGAACTTCTTCCAGCACATGGTGTCCGGCGATGGCGACAGTGCGGACCGTCACCGCGAATTCTATGACGAGTATCTCTCGGTGATGGATCTGACCGAGGAATTCTACCTGCAGACCATCGAGGACGTGTTCCAGAAGCACAAGCTGGCGCTGGGCGAGATGACGGTGGAGGGGCGCCTGGTGCGTCCGGAAACCATCACTGATGTGGCGCTTCTCACCGTTGAGGGCGAGAACGACGACATTTCAGGCATTGGCCAGACCCAGGCCGCGCACACGCTGTGCTCGAGCCTGCCGGAAGACCTGCGGCTGGACCATATCCAGCCCGGCGTCGGCCATTACGGCGTCTTCAACGGCCGGCGGTTCCGCGAGGAGATCGCACCGAAGATGAAGGCGTTCATGGCCGAGCACGACGCCCGGCGAGCGAAAAACGGCTAGGCCTTATTCGCCGTCGTTTCCGGCCTCGGCCGGTTCATGCGTGATGGTCAGGCCCAGCGTGTCGGCGTCCGGCGCCGGGTAATCGGCGAAGGCGGCGGCTGAAACCGGCGCCGCCGGGTCCAGCTCGATGGTCAGAACCCCGCCTGCATTGATGAAGCCGTCAATGGCGCCGGCCGCCTGTTGCAACGCGCCGGCCGGCATCTGCGCGCCTGCGAAGGCCAACCCCATGCGCGCCATGGCGCCCAGCTGGACCCGCGCCTGCGCTTCGCTGACGCCCGATTGGCGGGCCATCTGTGCAGTGACGCGATCCATCAGGGACTGGTCGGCGAGTTCCAGGCGGACATGGTGGATCATCAGCGGCGCCAGAATGCGCGCCGCGTCCTTGTCCATCTCGCCTGCGGCCTGTTCGGCAAGCGCCGAAGACGCCGCGAGGCCGGTCAGTTCCTGATCAAAGGTCAGAGTCAGCCCGTCCTCGAGCCGGATATAGGTGTCGCCTTCCGTCCAGGCCCGGTCCTCGGCCGGGTCATAGCGGGTCTCCCCGGCGGCGCTCAGAACGATCTCGTCATAGCCCAGAAGCTCGAAACTCTGTCGGATGCGGGGGCTCTGGGGATGAGAGGCGGCGGGCGCGATGCGCAGCTCGGGCAGGGCTAGGCTGGAGCTCATGATCGAGCCGGCCCGCTCCTGAACGCGGGCGCTCAGTTCGGGCAGGGTGATGAACACGCCGCCTGCTTCCAGCTCCATGCCGCGCAGATCGACCATCTCGTAAGGCGCCGCGCCGGGCGACATCAGCGCCGCGCCGAAAGGAGAGCCGGTCTCCAATCCGTCCAGTTTCACGCCGGAGGCTTCCAGAAAGGCGACGCTCATCGCCATCGGCTGGCCCTGTTCGTCCACACCCTCCATGGCGTAATTGGCGAATTCGACTGATCCCAGCCGTTCATCCTGTGCGAAGTCGGACAGGCGGACGCTGTCCGCGCTCAGGCTGACGGTCAGGTCCGGGGCGTCATTGATCTGCATCACCGGCGCGACCAGTTCGAGGCTGGAGAACCCGTATCCATCCTTGAGATCGGATAGGTCGTCCAGATCCGTATCGCCGCGCAGGACGCCGGCGATGGCGCGCGCGAGCTCGGGGCTTGGCTCGGACAGGCCTAGCATGGCGGCGCGCATGGCCCCGCTCGGCGCTTCAATCGCCAGGGTTTCAAGATCCAGCCCCGTGAAGAAAGGCTGGCCGTCCCGGATTTGCGGCCCGGTCAGCACCAGTGCGTCAGCGCGCATCCGGCCGTTCTCCAGATCCATGGCGAAATCTGTGAAGACATAGCCGCCCCGCTCGAAACGGCGTTCGCTCCAGCTGGCGCGCCCCGGGCTCTCAAGACCGAATGCGGCGAGCGCGGTTTCGGCCTGAGCCTCAGTGACGGGGCGGTCATGGCGCGCGTCCTGACGTGCAGACTCCCCCGCATCCGGGCCACAGGCGGCAAGGCCCAGTCCGAGGGCTAGCGCGAATGCGAGCGGGGCGCGGCGGGAGAGAACGGCCATGATCGATCCTTCTGAGAGCAGCGTGGGCGCAAGCCTATCCCAAGGCGCGCGTCAAACCCAGCACAGTCCGCTCATCCGTTGGCCGAAAAGGACGTTATTGCGCGCCGCCGATCCGGCCCAGAAGATCGGCAATGGGATCGCTCTCTTCGTCCTGAGGGGCGTCTTCAGGCTCGCCCGACTCTGTCGTCTCTGGCGCTGACGGAGCTTCGGGCGGGTTCAGCAGGTTGGCGATGGGATCATCCTCGCGTGGGGCGTCCGCCAGCAAGGCGTCGAGCCCGCGCGGGGGGACGGGCGCCGCGCTCATGAAGGCGGAGAAGACCCGGGCCGGTCCTGCGCCGCCGACGGCGCTATCGGTGGCGGTGTAATCGTCATTGCCCATCCAGACGACCGCTGCGAGACCGTCCATCCAGCCCGCAAACCAGGCGTCGCGATTGTCATTGGTCGTGCCGGTCTTGCCGCGCACCAGCCGACCATCCACCTGGGCGCCGCGCGCCGTGCCATAGCTGACGGCTGCGTCAAACAGTCCGTCCATCTGGCGCAGGATGCGGTCCGCCAGCACCCGCTCGCCCAGCACCGGTTCATGCTCGAACAGCATGACGCCCTCCGCTGTGCGCACTGAGAGGATGGCGTAGGCGTCGGCGCGGCGTCCGCCATTCATGAAGGGCAGATAGGACTGACCCAGTTCCAGCGGGGTGACTTCATACGCCCCCAGGGACAGCGCATGGGTGTTCTGAAGCGGGCTCTCGATCCCCAGGCGCTGGGCGGTGCGCATCACCCAGCCCCGACCGGTGGCTTCTGCGACCTGGACCGCAATGACGTTGGAGGATCGGGCGAAAGCGCGTTCCAGCGTCATTTCGCCCTCATAGCGGTCGCCATAATTCTGCGGCGCCCAGTCACCATAGGCGATCGGCGCATCCATGAAGACGTCATCAGGGCCGAGCCCGCCCTCGAAGGCTGCGGCGTAGACAAACGGCTTGAAGGCCGAACCGGGCTGGCGTCGCGCGTTCACGGCGCGGTTGAAGGGCGCCTGCGCGTAGTCATGCCCGCCGACCATGGCGCGCACCCCGCCCTGGCTGTCGAGCGCAATGAGCGCGCCTTCGGTGGCGCCGCGAGCCCAATCCGGGGTTTCAAGACCTAGGCTGAGCGCGGATTCCGCGGCGCGCTGGGCGTCCACATCCAGCGTGGTGCGAACAATCAGATCGCCCTGATGCCCGGGCGCCATCTCGCGCACCTGGGTCATCACCCAGTCGGCGAACCAGCCGGCCCCGGGGCTGGAGCTGCCGCGCGACACCCGGATCGGGGTCGAGGCGGCGGCGATGCGCTCGTCCTGGCTGATCCGGCCGGTGGCGTACATCAGGTCCAGCACCACCGTGGCGCGGACCGAGGCGCGGCGGGCGTCATTGGTGGGGGCGTAACGCGAGGGCGCTTTCAGCAGCCCCGCCAGAAGCGCCGCTTCGCCAATGCTCAGCTCCTCGGCGGGCTTGGAGAAATAGCGCCGCGAGGCGGCTTCGGCCCCCCAGGCGCCGGCGCCGAAATAGACCCGGTTGAGATAGAGGGCGAGGATTTCGTCCTTGGTGAACCGGTTCTCGAGCCACAGCGCCAGCAACACTTCCTGCGCCTTGCGCCGATAGGTGCGCTCGGGGCTCAGGAACAGGTTCTTGGCGAGCTGCTGGGTGATCGTGGAGCCGCCCTGAACCACGCGTCCTGCGCGGATATTGGACATCATCGCCCGGGCTGTGCCGATGAGGTCAATGCCGAAATGGCTGTAAAAGCGCCGGTCCTCGACGGCAATGACGGCGTCCGCAAGGTTCTGGGGCAGGGCGTCGGCGGTGATGACGGCGCTGGTGGACTGGCCGCGGCGGGCGATGGTGCGGCCTTCGCGATCCAGGAGCACCACTTCGCCCGTATGGGGCGCCGGCTCGATGGCGCTGAGATCGGGCAGGGTGCGCGCCAGATGCACCACGCCGCCAATGGCCAGAAGGCCGCCGATGATCACAGTGATGACCATTGCGCGCAGCCAGACCGGCATGGAGCCGGATTTGCGTCGGGATTTGCGCGAAGATCGGGTCATCGGGGCGTCCGCAGTGAATAGACCCGCCTTTCATGCCGGAACCGTCGTTAAGGTCGCGTGAACTATAAAAGCATGGCTCTGTGCTTGCGCTTGCCTGACAAGCAGGGGAAGGTGGCGAGGCCGCAAAGGGGAGCCGTCATGACCATTCGCCGTTTCATCCGCGCCGTCGCGCCGCTCATCGTGCTTGTCGCGCTGTCGGGCTGCGCTGCGTTTCCTTCGGGCGACTCCACCTGTACCGGTCAGGGCCCCAATTCGGCCAGCTGGCCCTATTGCGCGCCGTCAGAGCCGGGCGGTCCGGGCCCGGTGGACGATCCCATTGATCCGACGGGGCGCGGCGTGCGCGGCTAGTCGCTCCGCGCCGTCACGAAAACATCACTCAGAATTGTCGCGGGCATGAGTAAAGTCCGTCCCCACACCTTTGTCCGGTATGGGGGATAACCATGACCCGTTTCGCGTCCTTGCTGTTGATTGCGCCGCTTCTGGCCGCCGCCTGTTCGCCGTCCGAAGCGCCCGGCGAGGCCCGGGAGGCCGAAACTCCGGTCCCGCAATGGCGCACGCTGGACGGTCAGCCGCCTCTGGTGATCGCCCATCGCGGCGCGTCCGGTCTTCGTCCCGAACACAGTCAGGCCGCCTATCAGCTGGCGCTGGATCTGGGCGCGGACGTGATCGAGCCTGATCTTGTGATGTCTGCGGACGGCGTTCTGATCGTTCGCCATGACCCCTATCTGTCCCATTCGACCGATATCGCCAACCGGCCCGAATTCGCAGACCGCCGGGTCGAGATGATGGGGCAGGAGGACTGGTGGATCCCGACCTTCACCGCGGCTGAGCTGACGACCCTGACCGCCCGCCAGACCATGGAGGATCGCGATCAGTCCTATAACGGGCAGTTCCCGGTGCTGACCTTTGACCAGTTTCTCGATTTCGTGGCGGCGGAAGAAGAGCGCTGCGCCCGTGAAATCGCCATTGAGCCGGAAGTGAAATATCCCGCCGAGCTGACGGCCATGGGCCTTGATCCGCTGCCGACCCTGATTGCGTCCCTTGAGGCGCATGATCTCAACCGCGCCGATGCGCCAGTGGTCATCCAGTCCTTTGATGCGGACTTCCTTGAGCGCCTGAACGCAGAGTCAGACGTGCGACTGGCCATGCTCTACGCCGGGCCCGACGCCGAGGGCGCGAATGCCGGCGGACGCAGCCTGGAGGAGATTGCGCAATTTGCCGACGGTGTGGGCGCCTACAAGACCCTTCTCTTCACTCCTGAGGGGGAGAGCACGGGCTTTGTGGCGCAGGCGCATGATCTGGGCCTGGCCGTCCATGTCTGGACCGTGCGCGATGATCGCGAGCCGGTGGTCGGCGGCAGCGTGCAGGACGAGCTGCGCGCGCTCTATGCCGAGGGCGTGGACGGCGTCTTCGCCGATTTCCCCGGCACCGCCGTGGCGGTGCGCGACCAGATGGCCGCCGAGTAGCTTGGGCTGAACGGGGTCGGGGTCACACGCTCCGGCCCGTTGGCGCAGGACACCGAGCCCAACGGGCTCGCAAGCGCAAAGCGCGCTCGCAGCGTAAGCGAGTATGAGGATGATCGGCCCGTCAGGGCCGCAAGGCCAAAGGCCGCCCGCAGGGTCCAACTAAAAACCACAACAAAAAGCGCCCGCCGGAAAGCTCCGGCGGGCGTTATCTTGTCACCTGAGTGAAGGAAGAAGGGCTTAGCCTTCTTTCTTCTTGCCGCGCGGCTCGATGCCGCGACCGGTGGTGCGCTCGGCGATACGCGCGGACTTACCGCGGCGGTCACGCAGATAGTACAGCTTGGCGCGGCGCACTTTACCCTTGCGCTTGACCTCGATGGACTCGATCAGCGGGCTGTGGACCGGCCAGACGCGCTCGACGCCTTCGCCGAAGCTGATCTTGCGCACGGTGAAGTTCTCGTTCAGGCCGCCGCCGGAGCGGGCGATGCAGACGCCTTCGAAACGCTGGACGCGCTGGCGGTCGCCTTCGCGGATCCACACGTTCACGGTCAGCGTGTCACCCGGGGAGAATTCCGGGATCTTCTTGTCGCCGAGCACGCGGACGGCTTCTTCCTGCTCGAGCTGTTGGATCAGGTTCATGGCTCTTCTCCTTGACGCCGCTGATATCTCGTCCAGAGATCGGGTCGGCGCAGTCGCGTTATGTGTTCGGCCTGTTCCTTACGCCACCGGGCGATCCGGCCATGATCGCCTGACAGCAAAACGTCCGGGATTTCGTGCCCTTCCCATTCACGCGGTCGCGTGTAGTGGGGGTATTCGAGCAGATCACCCTCAAAACTCTCGTCTTCGGTGCTCTCGAGCTTGCCGAGAACGCCGGGGATCAGCCGCACACAGGCCTCGATGAGGACCATGGCGGGGGCTTCCCCCCCGGCGAGCACGGCGTCGCCGACACTCACCTCGTCCATGCCGCGCGCTTCGATGACCCGTTGGTCGAGACCCTCGAAGCGGCCGCAAAAGACAATAACGCCCGGACCGGCCGCCCACTCCCGGACCATGGTCTGGGAGAGCGGCTTGCCACGGGGCGTCAGATAGATCAACGGCCGCCCATCCCTTGGACAACTGTCGATCGCCGCTGCCGCTACATCGGGGCGCAGCACCATTCCTGGGCCGCCGCCAGCCGGCGTGTCGTCAACGGAGGCGTGCTTATGACGGGAAAACGACCGGATGTCCACCGTTTCAAGCGCCCAGAGTCCGTTCTTTCTTGCAGTCTCCAGCAAGGAGACCCCAAGCGGACCCGGAAAAGCGTCCGGATAGAGGGTGAGCACCGAGGCGTTAAACGTCATGGCGCGCGCTTATGGGGCGCCAAGGCCTGCGACGCAAGGACAGATGGGAGTCCCGGCGGCAAGGGGCAGCCGCGAACTTATCCGCCCCCTCTGAGAGTCGAGCCATACTGCTCCTCGTTCCTTCCATGACGGGCGGCCGGCGCGTTCAGGC
>NZ_DJIQ01000038.1:7912-32778 GCF_002433705.1 Oceanicaulis sp. UBA6590 | reverse complement strand
CGCGTGCTCTCTCCGCCAATGTCGAGACAATCCGCACCCTCATCCAGCAGGCGCAAGGCGTGATCGCGCGCGGCCTGCGTGCTGGCATGCCGCCCGCCATCGGAAAAGCTGTCCGGCGTCACATTGACGATGCCCATCAGCTGCGGGCGACCGTCCGCATGGGGGCGGAGCGGAAAGGCTAGCATGGCCGGCTGTCTTCCTGGCCGAAACGGGAGGGCTCGCCATTGCGGAAATGGTCCCGGTCGGCGCGCAGGGCTTCAGCGATATGGTCCAGCACCGTGGCCTGGGCGCGCGACCGGCGCACCGCGCCATGAGCCACCAGCCAGAGATCCAGCATGACCTCGAAATCGGGCAGGATCCGCACCAGCCCCGGACGGGCGCGCGCCAGTCGGTGAGAGGTCACCCCCAGACCCAGCCCGTTGCGCAGGCCTTCCAGATGCGCGCTGGGATGCGCGGCGACCATCACATCCCGGCGCGGGCGCAATTCATCGCCGATGGGCGTGCGCGGCCACTGGAAGGCAATCGGCGTGGCCCAGCCGACCGCCACGTGATCCGCCACATCCTCGAGGGTTTGCGGCGCGCCATGCTTTTTCAGATAGCACTCGGAGGCATACATGCCGCTACCCACTTCCGCGGCGCGACGCGCCAGCAGGGAGTGCTGCGGGCCGGGCTGGCCCCAGCGCACGGCGATATCGGCTTCCCCACCCGCCAGATTGGCCGGCTCGAACCCGATCTTGAGCTCGACCGACAGGTCCGGATGCGCTTCCAGCAGGGGCGTCAGGGCGCCCGGCAGCCAGTCTGCGCCGATGCCGTCACTGGCGGCGACGGTGACCCGGCCCTCGATCCGCTCATGTCCGGATCGCGCAGCGCGCTCGATGGCGGCGGCTTCGTCCTGCATGTTGCGAGCGTGATCAATGACCGACCGCCCCAGACCAGTGGGAGTGAGGATGTCCCCGCGACGTTCGAACAGCGCGCCGCCCAGATGGGTTTCCAGCGCGCGCATGCGGCGGCTGACCGTGGGCTGGCTCAGCCCCATGACCCGGCCGGCGGCGGCGTGGCTGCCCGCTTCGAAGACGGCGAGCGCCAAGTGATAGTCTGACCAGTTATCCATTCAACTGTGAATATCAAATATGCGGATTCAGTCAATTGAACATATGCTGCAGCGCGGCATATTCGCAATACAACCCGGAGCCGTTTCGGTCTTCCCTGGTCGACCCCAGCGGCTCCAACCTCGTGATGAGTCGCCTTTTCAAACCGCGAAACCGGGACTCCCAATCGCTGAAAAGGCTTTATTGGAGGCTGATATGTCCGTGTTTGCCACCGCAGTGCTCGCGCTGCAACTGACCGGCGCTCCGGTCCAGGAATTCACTCCGGTCCGCGTGGCCGATTCCGATATCCGCGGGTCCGTCCGCGCCCTGAACCAGGGCGAATGGGACACCGCATTGCACTTCACCCGTGCAGCCCTTGAAGGTGGCTCGCGCACCAGCGTCCGCGCCGCCGCACACGCCAATGCCTGCATCGCGCTTTACCAGCTGGGCCAGACGGCTCAGGCGACCGAGGCGTGCCAGACCGCACTGGCGCTGGCGCCGGACAATACGGTCCTGGCGTCGAACCTCTCTGCTGTCCAGACCCGCATGGCGGGTGCGCCGTCCGCCGGCGCCGGCAACTAGCCGATCACGCAGATGCGATTTGAACTGTCATGGCAGGGCCGCTATCGGCTTTGCCATGACGGTGCACTGGATCTCCCGGCTTGGCCCCTATAGCGAAGCGCGCTCTGACTCAGGGCGATCGCCGCGCCTGTGGCGACATGAGGCCGGGTTCGGGATCCGCCCCCTTCCCCATCGGGTGCTGCCGGAAACCCGTCTCAGCCTGGTCACCGAACGCCATTTCGCCCCGAATGGCGACCTGCTTGATGAACGGCATTGGGTCTTCGGCCCCATTCTGACGCCCCGTCTTTACACGCCCGCGGCCGGCACGGTGCTGGAAGGCGTCTTCCTCGCGCCGGAAGAGGCGTTGTGCTGTCTCGGCGTCCGTCCTGACGAGCTGACCGACGCCATCCTCCCCCAGACCGACTTCCCGGCCCTGACCCTGTGTCCGGAGCCCGTTGGACGGTCACAGGATGTGTTGGCCATCCGGGCGGCCGCTCTGATCCGCAGAACCCGCGGACAGATCCGCGCCTCGGCCCTCGCCCGGCGCGCCGGGGTCAGCGAGCGCCATCTCCACCGCGTCATGACCGGACGCCTCGGCATCGGCCCGAAGGCGCTCGCCAGCCAGATCCGCGCCCTGAGCGCCGTCGAGCACGCCGACCATCATGACACGCCGGACTGGGCGGGCATCGCCTATGCGGCAGGCTATAGCGATCAGGCGCATCTCGGCCGCGCCATCAAGGCGCTGTCCGGACTCTCACCTGCCGCGCTGCATGCGGAACGGTCCGTAGAGTCCGAAATATTCAAGACCGCAGCCCCCGTCTAAGACCAGTCTCAGGCCATCTGTCCCCTTGCCGGAGCTTGAGACCATGAAACTGATGATGACCGCCGCCCTGTGTGCGGTAATGAGTGCGCCTGCCTTTGCCCAGCAAACCCTTGAGTTTGAAGGGATGAATTGGCGGGTCGATGCTGTGGAGCTTGCCGAGACCACCGAATTTCTGGGCCGCGACGCCCTGCATTTCCGCGATGGCGTGATCTGGATCGATGGCTCGCAGCTTGCCACCGGCGAGATCCGCTTCGAGATGGCGATCAGTGGTTCGCCCGGTCATACCGGCGTGCTGTGGCGCGGTCAGGGCGTGGGCGATTGGGAGAAGTTCTACTTCCGTCACCATCTCAACAACCTGCCCGATTCCGTGCAGTACACCCCCGCCCATGACGGCGTGACCGCCTGGCAGGTGTTCTCCGATCCCGACGCCATCAGCCAGGTCAATCACGGCCTGAACCGCTGGATGGAGGTTCGCGTGGTGGTGGCCGAGGATCAGGCCGACATCTTCATGGATGGCCAACTGATCCACCATGTTCCGGACCTGCAGCGCGAGGAGCGCTCGGGTTGGGTCGGCTTCTGGCAGCTGGCGCCCAGTGGCGCAGCGTCGGGCTATGTGCGCAATGTCGAGATCACCCCGCAATCCAATCCGCAGATCATCGGTCGTTCGGAACGCCCGATGGCCGAACCGGTCGCCCATCGGGTCGAAACCTGGCGCGTGTCCGATCCGTTCAGCGAAGATCGCCTTGGCGACACCCCGTTTGAGACCCTGCGCGCCAGCCGGTCGCGCTGGACCGCGCTCCCCGTCGCCTATAACGACATCGCCAATCTCGCGAGCGTCACGCGCCATTCCGAAGGCGACACCGTACTGGCGGAAGCCACGCTGATCGCGGATGGCGACCGCACGGCGCTGGTCAGGTTCGGCTATTCGGACCGGGTGCAGATCTTCCTCAATGGCGAGCGCCTGTTCGTCGGAAACAATGACTGGCGCAGCCGCGATTACCGGTATCTGGGCACCATCACCCGCCATGTGGCCGTGCCGCTGAGCCTCCGCGATGGCGAGAACACCCTGACCTTCGCCGTCTCGGAGACCTTTGGCGGCTGGGGCGTCACCGCCGCGCTTGAAGACGCGGACGGCGTGCGCATCGCACGCTGAAGACCTGTCTGCAGACACTCAAAACCCCGCGTCATCACTGACGCGGGGCTTTTTCTGTAGCCATTGAGCGCGGATCAGGCGCCGCCGGGTTTGGGCTCGAGCCCGCCCGGATTGGACGCTTCATCCTCGTCATCATCGATGACCGGAAGCGCGCCGGACGGCGGGGTTCCGTCATCGGTCTTGGGCGGCACGTCCGTGTCGCGATGGGGCGGATTGCCCTTGAGAAGCTCGACGATTTCCTGGCCGGAGAGAGTTTCGTATTCCAGGAGACCTTCGGACAGCTTGACCCAGTCATCCTTCTTCTCGGTCAGGATACGGCGCGCCTCGTTCAGGCCGCCTTCCACCAGCGCCTTGACCTCTTTCTCGATCTTGGCGGCGGTTTCCGCCGAGATGGAGGAGGACTGCACCAGTTGCTGGCCGAGGAAGACCTCGCCCTGATCCTCGCCGTAATCGACCGGGCCGATCTCTTCGGAGAAGCCCCATTGGGTGACCATGGCGCGGGCCAGACGGGTCGCCTGCTTGATGTCGCTGGCGGCGCCGGAGGTGACATTCTCCTTGCCGAATTTCAGCTCTTCAGCGACACGGCCGCCCATCATGATGGCGAGACGGGACGTCATCTCCTGATGGGTCATCGACATCTTGTCGGTTTCCGGCAGCTGCATGACCATGCCCAGCGCGCGACCGCGCGGGATGATCGTCGCCTTGTGCACCGGGTCGGCCGCCGGCACGTTCAGCGCCACGATGGCGTGGCCGGATTCGTGATAGGCGGTCAGCGTGCGCTCTTTCTCGGTCATCACCATGGTGCGCCGCTCGGGGCCCATCATGACCTTGTCCTTGGAATCCTCGAACTCGGCCATGGACACCATGCGCTTGTTGCGACGGGCGGCCAGAAGCGCCGCTTCGTTCACAAGGTTGGCGAGATCGGCGCCGGAGAAGCCCGGCGTGCCGCGCGCAATGACCTTGGGATCCACATCGTCGGCCAGCGGCACGTCGCGCATATGCACCTTGAGGATCTTCTCACGGCCCGTGATGTCCGGGTTCGGCACGACGACCTGACGGTCAAAACGGCCCGGGCGCAGCAGAGCGGGGTCCAGAACGTCGGGACGGTTGGTGGCGGCGATCAGGATGATGCCTTCATTGGCTTCAAACCCGTCCATCTCCACCAGCAGCTGGTTGAGGGTCTGTTCACGCTCGTCATTGCCGCCGCCAAGGCCCGCGCCGCGGGATCGGCCCACCGCATCAATCTCGTCAATGAAGATGATGCAGGGCGCGTTTTTCTTGGCCTGTTCGAACATGTCGCGCACGCGCGATGCGCCGACGCCGACGAACATCTCGACAAAGTCAGAGCCGGAAATGGTGAAGAAGGGCACGCCCGCCTCGCCCGCAACAGCGCGCGCAGTCAGGGTCTTACCCGTGCCCGGAGGGCCCACCAGCAGGGCGCCCTTGGGGATCTTGCCGCCCAGGCGCTGGAACTTGGAGGGGTCTTTCAGGAACTCGACGATCTCCTGAAGCTCTTCCTTGGCCTCGTCGATGCCGGCCACATCGTCAAAGGTGACCCGGCCCGTCTTCTCGGTCAGCAGCTTCGCCTTGGACTTGCCGAAGCCCATGGCGCCGCGACCGCCGCCCTGCATCTGACGCATGAAGAAGATCCACACGCCGATCAGCAGCAGCATCGGGAACCAGTTGATGAGGATGCCCAGCGGACTGATGCCGCCTTCAGCCGGCGGCTGCGCAGTGATGTCCACATCCGCCGCGCGCAGAGCCGGGGTGACGTTCTCATCCTCGGGCACCGTGGTGCGGAAGGTGGCGCCGCCCGTGGTCTGGCCGGTGACCGTGTCGCCCTGGATGGTGACCGAGCTGACCTGACCGCTCTCGACCTGGTTCATGAACTGGGAGTAGTTGATCTCGTTCGAGGGCGCGGACTGGCTGGGACCCTGAAGCATGTTGAACAGGGCCAGCAGCAGCACCAGCAAGATCGCCCAAACCAGGATATTGCGCATATTCATCCGTTTGTGTCCTTGTCCGCGCCGCCTTCGACCGGGCGCGCATCTGAGGCTGTCGTCATTTCGTCATGCCTGATATTGGGGCGTCAGGCCGGTTTCGCCAGTGCCGCGCGGATATGCGCCGCAGATTTATCCCCATCAAACCACGCCGGAGCCTCACACGGAAGCAGCCAGCGCCTGAGTCTCGGCATGCAAAGCAGCGACCAATAGTCCGCCTCATCGTGCTTAAACCCGGGTAAAGCCAGAATATCATCGCCCTGCTGGGAAACGAGAACCGTCAGGGACCGCCGCAGACTGGGCGGAATTTCTGACAGCTGTGTCCCGTCCGGCGCCGCCCGGTCACCCAGCGCCTCAATCCGGCACGCCTCTGGGGCCTGAATTTCAAACCGCCCGTCAAACAGGGCCGTATCGCCCGCCTCGAGCTCCAGGCGCAACGCCTCGGCGCCGCCATCGGCGCGCCCCAGCACAGCGCCCGGATCCCGTCCCATGAGCCCCTCGGCAGTCAGCAGCACGCCCGCTTGCGTATGGGCCTCGCCCTGCTCCAGCGCATCAAGACAGGCTTCAACGCCCTCAGGCGTGGGCAGGCGCGCCTCGCCGGACACCGCCATCATCACCGCTTCCAGCGCCCTCAACGCCATGGGGCGAGCCGCCAGGGCGAACTTGTCCCGATCCAGCACGGCGCCGCCCCAGGGCGTGATTTCAACCGCCCGCTCGGTCAGACGCCAGGCCGCTCCCCGCAACAGGCGCTCCGCATCCAGACTCTGATCAGACAGGCTCAGAAGGCTCTGCTCCGCTGGCCCGCCGGGCGGGTAGGCCTCCTGGCGCAAGCGGATGCGTTCAAACTGCGCATCATCATTGGACGGGTCGTCCACCCAGCGCGCCTTGATGCGCCGGAGATAGGTCCGCAGCTCATCACGCCTCAATTCCAGAAGGGGCCGTGCGACGGTCAGATTGCGTCCTTCAGGCCAGATCGGAGAGGCGTCCAGAGCCGTCATCCCGGTCAGCGTCCGCCATCCCCCCTTGCGGTTCGCGCGCATGCGCAGGGTCTCGATCCGGTCGTCCAGCGTATGGCCAAGGCACAGGAGTGACACGCACAGGCCTTCACACGCCCCCGCCAGCAAGGCATGACGCGCGTGACGCGCGGCCGCCTGGTTCTTGCGGGGTGAGGACCAGCGCAGAATGTGCGGCTCAGCGCCCAGATCACGGGCGCAATCGGCGTTATCCGCCGCTTCTTCGGCGCTTTCGGGCCGCAGACCATGATCCACGATCAGGGCGTGCAGCGCGACACCCGGAAAACAGGCCTTCAAGGCGTGCAGGAGGGCGGTGGAATCTCCGCCGCCGGAATAGCCGAGCGCGAGCGTGTCAGTCACCTCGCCCCCTAGCGGCAGCCTATCCTTGAGACTTCACGCTGGGCCTTGCGGCGCGCATCATCACCCGCACGCGGGAATTCGGACGGGAAGGTCGCCAGCACCTGACAGGCGCGGCTGGTCTCCCCTAGCGCGGCGAGCGAGGCGCCCAGACGGACCAGAGCGTCCGGTGCGCGCGGCCCCTGACGGTCTTCCTGCAAGGAGGCGATGTAGGAATCGGCCGCATCCTGGAAATCGCCGTTGATGAAGTGGGTTTCGCCCAGCCAGTACCAAGCCTGCCCCACCTTCTGATCATCGGGATAGGTCTCGGTGAAATCGCGCAGCAGTTCACGCGCGCCGCCGAAATCGCCGTCCAGCAGACGGGCATTGGCGGTTTCAAACAGCGTATCCGCGTCCATCACCGGCTCGGGCGGCGCGGCGAGCGAACTGACATCCGCATTGAGCTGCGTTTGGGCGCCGCTTTGGGACCGGGTGTCGCGTGACGGGGCGCGTTGGGATGTCTGGTTTTGAGCGGGCGCACCCAATGGCTGCACGGTCGAGGCCCGCGCCTGGGCGAACGGATCGCTGTCATCGATCTCGTCCGAGGTGAGAAGATCGGACGGGCCGCCCAGAGAGAGCGGATCGCCGCCCGCCGCCCTGTCCGCGTCGCCCGAGCCATACACCGCCCCGCCTGACAGCAGCCGGTCCACATTCACGCCCATCTGCTCCAGTTCCTGACGCAGACGGCGGTTCTCGAAATTCAGACGCTCGATTTCACCCGTCTGGACGCGCTGCTGACGCTCAAGGTCATCCACCCGCATCATCAGGGTCTCCGCCACCGGATCGCCTTGCAACGCCCGGCTCTCGATCTCGGCCAGTCGCGCCTCCACCGCATCCAGGCGTGCGGCGAGCTCCCGACGCGATTGCGCCTCGGCGGGCGTCGCCATCAGGGCGACCAGCAGTCCGAGAGCGGACAGAGAGATCAATACGGTACGTGTCATGGCGCACGGGTCCTGTTCAGCGGCTCAGGGCGTATGAGCGCTAGTGTCGTCGAGCAAACGGCGAAATCAAGGCGAAGTCAGGAATAGTCGAGCAGCCGCACATTGTCAGGCCTTACAACCCAGTCGCCGCTGGCTGTTTCCTCCATCGGAAACACATAGCCATATCCATCCGCACGGCTCAGCACGCATCGGATATGATCATGAGCCGGCGTGCAGGACGCCTGACCCCCTGATCCGGGCTCGGCGATCTGCGCCGAGAAGGAGGCCAGATCCACGCGGCTGTCGACGCCATAGATCCACGGGTCCTGCGTCCCCGCCAGAGCGTTCGCCAGAAACGCGGCCGCCTCACCTTCACGGTAGGGCAGGTCCACGGTGATGAGCCGGACCTCATCATTCACAACCGTCCAGCCTGCGCCGTCCATGTTCTGCAGCGCGAAGGAATAGCCAGACCCGTCAGCCAGACGCAGCGTGCACTGCAACTGGACATGGCTTGGCGCACAGAAGGCCTCCCCGCCTGAACCCGGTTCGGCGACCTGCGCAGAGACCCCGGCAAGATCGGCGCGACTGTCCTCGCCCGTGAGCCAGTAGGGTTGGGCCCCCTCGAATGTCCGAGCCAGGAAATCCGCAGCTCCGCCCGCTTCATAGGGCAATGCCAGCGGCGGCTCCCCCATCGGCTCCTGGTGCGGTTCGCCGCCCGGCTCTTCTCCGGTCTGGACGGTCTCGCTGTCAGGCGCGCCATACGCGCCATACGAAGGCTCCACCACCATGGACAAGCCATACAGGGCGCCGACAGACGCAATCGGGGCTATGATGAGCCCCATCAGCATACGGATGATCATTTCACTGCCCCCTCAAGCAGAAACGCCCGCAAGGATGAACCTTGCGGGCGTTTCGATCAATCCTTTTCAGGGCTGCTCCTAGGATACAGCGCCCGACTGGATGACGGTCATGGCGTTCCGGTTGGTCGCCCAGCACTGCTCGGTGGACTGGTTGCAGACCGGACGCTCCTTACCGTAGGACACGGTCGAGATGCGCGACGGGTCCACGCCCTGGCTGACCAGGAAGTCGCGAGCGGCATTGGCGCGGCGCGCGCCCAGAGCCAGGTTGTACTCGCGGGTGCCGCGCTCATCGCAGTTGCCGGCGATCAGGATGCGGGCGCCCGGATAAGACGACAGCCAGGCGGCCTGACGGCGCAGGGTGGCGCGAGCTTCATTGGACAGCGTGTGCTGGTCCAGAGCGAAGAAGACGCGGTCGCCCGCATTCACTTCGAAGTCTTCCACCGAACCCGGGGTCGGACCTGCAGGTTCCGGCGCCGGTTCATAGACCGGGGTCGGCTCCGGCTCGGGCATCGGCGCCGGCTCGGGCTGGGAAGCGCAGGCGGCCAGCGAAGCGCTGAGCGCGAGAGCGGCAAGAATAGACAGGCGTTTCATAGTATGGTCGTCCTCTCCAAGCCTATGAATCTCAACATAGGCAAATCGGTGTGGATGCTATCAGAATGGGCGCGCTTCACACCCCCAAAAAACCCCAAAACGCGCACCTCGGTTATGACATTAGCCGAGCTGAGCTCAGTCGATCAAGGGCGACCAGGCCGGGTCGCTTGCTTCGCCCTGCGTCGGCAATCGACGCAGATTGAACCCCGCCAGATCGATGCTCCAGATCGAATACGTCGTTCCTTCGCGCGTTCTGTCGCCGCGTGTGAACAACAACACGCGACCATTGGGCGACCAGGCGGGCGTATCCACGAAATAACCTTCGTAGAGGATACGTTCCTCGCCCGAGCCGTCCGCAGCCACAACGCCCAGCATGAACTGGCCGCTGCGCTGTTTCGTGAAGGCGATCAGGTCGCCACGCGGACTCCAGACCGGAGTGGTGTAGCGGCCTTCGCCGAACGTGATCCGCTGCGGGTCGGTCCCGTCGGCGTTCATCACGTACAATTGAGACTGTCCGCCCCGGGACGAGGAGAACACCACCTGCTCGCCATCGGGCGCGTAGGAGGGCTCCACATCATCGGCGGGATGGGTGGTGAGCTGGCGCAGGGTGCGCGAGCGCAAGTCGAACTTGAACAGGTCGTGACCGCTATGGCGCTCGGCGGAAACCACCAGCTCGCGCCCATTGGGATGGAAGCGGGCGGACAGGGACTGGCCTTCGCTGGCGAGCGAGGGGCCGGAGTCAAACAGGGCTTCCTGGCGGCCGGTCTCAAGATCATAGAGATAGCTGGTGGCGCGACCGTCCCGGAAGGACACATAGGTGATCTGCTGGGCGCTCGGCGAATAGTTCGGCAGCAGCGCCATATAGGAGCGGTCGGTCAGGAAGGACGGGTTCGCGCCGTCCTGGTCCATCACCGCCAGACGACGGATCGGCTCGCCATTGGGACCATCGCCTTCGGACACATAAACGATGCGGGTGTCGAAATAGCCGCTCTCCCCGGTCAGACGCTCATAGACGGCGTCCGACACCTTGTGCGCGATGCGGCGCCAGTTGTCCGGCGAGGTGACGAATTGCAGGCCCTGCAATTGCTGCTCGGTATTGGCGTCCCACAGGCGGAAGGCGACGAGCATGCGGTCATTCTCGTCAATCGTCACTTCGCCCACCAGCAGGGCGGAGGCGTTGATCACCCGCCAGTCGCCAAAGCGCGGGCGCAGATTGATGTCGCTGATATCCTCGATGAAGGCGTCCGGGTCCACGGGGGCGAACAGGCCGGAAGTCTGCAGGTTGTTGCTGATCACCCGGGAAATGTCCGCGCCGATTTCAGCTTCGCGATTGTCTGCGCCCAGAAAGTCCGGAATGGCGATCGGGGTCGGATCGAGCGTGCCCTCGGTCACGTCCACGACGAGCGGCGTTTGCGCAAAAGCCGATCCGGCCATCACGATCAGGGCGAGGATCGGTGCGAAGAGGTAGCGCAGGACGGTCATGGGCAAGCTCCCGGGGTTCGAACGGCAGATCAGCGATTACGTTGAGTGTCGACATTCACCCGAAGCACGCGCCACTGGGCGTAATGCTCGGGAGGCAGAGGATAGGGTTGGCATTCGATCGCGCCGCGCAAGGCCCGTTCACCCGCCACTCTCAGGAAGGAATTGGGCGAATTCATGATGCGCGCTTCGTCGATCAGACGCGGCGGAACCGACAGGCGGCCATTGCGCTCCAAGCGGATTTCCAGCGAGACGCGCAGATCCATATTGGCCGGCGCGTCCGCGTTCGAGCGGATGCAGCGGTTCATGTGGGACGCCGCCATGGCCTGCAGGCTCGCCGTCATGTCCGTGCCTGCTCCAACACGATTGCGTTGTTCGCCCGTCTCGGCCTGACCTTGCGGGGCGGCATTGTCTCGCGAACGGTCCACGAGCTGGGAGAGCGCATTGAGATCCAGCGATTCCTGACGCGGTTCAGGCTCACGCGGGCGCGGGGTCGGAACGGGTTCCGGTTCCGGCTCGGGCTCAGGCTCCGGTTCGGGCGGCGTCGGCTCGGGTTCGGGCTCCGGCTCATCCTGCGGCGCAGGCGGAATGACTTCCGGCTGGGCTTCGGGCTGCACCGGTTCAGGCTCGGGCTCCGGAGCAGGCTGCGGGGCCGGCGTCTCGATCACCTCTTCAGGTTCGGGTTCCGGCTCCGGGCGCGCGGCGCGAACATTTGTCTCCCGCGCCAGCGTCACCAGCTCAACGGGCACTACGGTCAGCTCTTCGGTCAAACGCCGCGTATGCGGAAACGCGATCAGCGCGCTCGCAATCAGCCCTGCATGGATGAACAGGGAGAGGATGAACCCCAGGGCCTGACGCATGGCCCGGCCCCCTATTCGCGGATCGGGTCGGTGACGAGGCCGATATTGGTGTAGCCAGAGGCCGACACCCGGGCCATCACCCGCATGACCTCGCCATAGGGCGCGCCGTCATCGGCGCGGATATAGATCCGCGCTTCGGAACCGGCGCCGGTAATGGCGGCGAGCCGCGGGGCGAGTTCGTCAAACTCCACCACCGTCTCCATCAGATAGAGCGTGCCGTCTGACTGGATCGTCAGGGTCAGCGGCTCTTCGGATGTCGTCATGGCGCGCGCCTCGGTGTCGGGCAGATCGACCTCCACCCCCACCGTCAACAGCGGCGCGGACACCATGAACACGATGAGCAGCACCAGCATCACGTCCACAAAGGGGGTGACGTTGATCTCAGCCTTGGGCTTGAAGCGGCGACGCCCATTTCCGCCGCCGGTGTCGAGACCGCCAGCCATGGACTAGTTCCCCCGGCTCGCAAGTGCCGCCAGATCATCCACCAGGCCTTCAAGGCGGGCGGCGTACTTGGCGAGATTGGACGACAGGGCATTGAAGAAGATCACGGCCGGGATGGCGGCCAGAAGGCCCAGCGCGGTGGCGAACAGGGCTTCGGAAATGCCCGGCGCCACGACGGCCAGGGAGGTGTTCTCTGAGGCGGCGATGGAGCGGAAGGCGTTCATGATGCCCCAGACCGTGCCGAACAGACCGATGAAGGGGGCAGACGAACCAATGATGGACAGAACGCCAAGGCCGGCTTCCATCTTGTTCAGCTCGCGATTGGCTTCGGCGCCGCCGCTCTTGGCGACGGCATAGCCGTCCCAGTCGCGCATCGCGGCGGCGAGCACGCGGCCGAAGGGCTCCTTGGCGGGTTTGGCGTATTTGGTCACCAGCTGATCAAGCGAGCCGCCGGACCAGAAATCGTTCTCGAAGCGCGAGGCGCCCGCATGGGCCTTGTTCAGCTGCATCCATTTCTCGATGGCGATGGCCCAGGACCAGATGGACATCAACGCCAGGATCGCCATCACCGCCTTCACGACAATGTCGGCGCGCATGAACAAATGCATGATGGTCAGTTCAGTGGCCGGACCCGTCAGCTCAACTGCAACGCTTTCCATGGAAACTCCGCTAGACCCTCACGCACCCGCGCCCGGCGGATGCGTCATTATGAAACGCCCTCGGGCAGCAGGTGTAACCGCACGCACGCGCCACGCCAAGCCGAACTCGGCCAGACAGGCGCATCGATATGAGAAAACACCGCGATTGGGGCGAATTGAGGGAGAATTCTAGTCGGTTACGTAGCGTTGCACCTGATCGAGCATGGTCTTGGGCAAGCGCCGGGGCCGTCCTTCAAGGTCGATGCAGGCCGCTTCCACATCAGCGGTCACCAGCACTTCGGCGGCGCAGATGACCCGCTGGCGGATGACCAGCCTCGCCCCTTTGGCGGCGACGAAGCGCGTCTCGATGGTCAGGGCGTCATCGATGCGCGCGGGCTTGAGATAGTCGAGATTGATCTTGCGCACGGCGAAGCCCAGCGGCGGATCCAGTTTCAGAATCTCGGCGTGGGACACGCCCGCACAGCGCAGCGCATCAGTGCGGCCGCGCTCGAGGAATTTGAGATAATTGGCGTAATAGACGACGCCCGTGAAATCGGTGTCCTCGTAATAGACCCGGACAGAGAGCTGGTGCGTCTTGTCATCGAGCCAGACGCCGGCATGGGGTTCGGCCATTACGCGCCCTCCCCGAACAGATCGTCACTGAAATGGCGCGGCATGGTGAAGCCCAGATGCTCATAGGCCCGCTTGGCGGCCACACGCCCGCGCGGCGTGCGCATGATGAAGCCCTGCTGGATCAGGAAGGGCTCGACCACATCCTCAAGCGCATCGCGCGCTTCGGCGCAGGCCGCCGCCAGCGTCTCGACGCCCGCCGGCCCGCCGCCAAAACCCTCGATCAGAACCCGAAGATAGCGTCGGTCGAGGCTATCGAGCCCCACCGCATCCACCTCAAGCCGTCTCAGCGCCGCATCGGCGGCCTTGGCGTCAATCACCGGCACGCCGTCTTCCTCGGCGAAGTCGCGCACCCGGCGAAGCAAACGCCCGGCGACGCGCGGCGTGCCGCGGGCGCGCTTGGCGATCTCGGTCGCGCCATCCTCGCTCATGGGCGCGCCCAGCTTGTTGGCGGCGCGGGCGACAATGCCTGACAATTCTTCGGTGGAGTAAAACTCAAGCCTTACCGGCACGCCAAAGCGATCCCGCAGCGGCGTCGCCAAAAGGCCCGCCCGCGTCGTCGCGCCCACCAGGGTAAAGGGCGGCAGGTCGATGCGCACGGTGCGCGCGCTCGGCCCTTCGCCGATCACGAGATCAAGGCAGAAATCCTCCATGGCGGGATAGAGAATCTCCTCGACCGCTGGCAGCAGCCGGTGGATCTCGTCAATGAACAGGACGTCGCGTTCTTCAAGATTGGTCAGGATCGCCGCAAGATCGCCGGCCTTGGCGATGACCGGGCCGGAGGTGGCGCGGAAGTTCACGCCCAATTCCTTGGCCACGATCTGGGCGAGTGTGGTCTTGCCAAGGCCGGGCGGGCCGGACAGCAGGACGTGATCGAGCGCCTCGCCGCGTCGCGCGGCGGCCTGGGTGAACACCTTGAGATTGGCGATGGCGGCCGGCTGGCCGACAAACTCTTCAAAGGAGAGCGGGCGCAAGGCCTTGTCCCGGCCATCGCCGGGATTGGCTTCAGCAGAAATGATGCGGTCTTCGGCGTCGCTCACCGCGCCAGCTCCTTGAGGGCTGATTTGATCACAAGCCCTTCGGTCGCATCCTCACCGAGCTGACGCAAGGCTTCGGCGGCGGCCTTGCGCGCATCGCTCTCGCTGTAGCCCAGATTGACCAGCGCCGAGACGGCGGATTCGCGCATGACATTGTCTTTCGGCGCCGGGGCGGCGGAAGGCGTCTCGGCGCCCGCCGGGGCCAGAGCCGCCGCCAGCCCCGCAACGCCCGCGCCCAGCGAGCGCCCGAGCGGCGGGGCCTTGTCCTTCAATTCGGTGGCGATGCGTTGAGCGAGCTTCTTGCCCACGCCCTTGGCGCGTTCAAACGGCAGAGGATCGCCCAGAATGGCGGAGCTTTCGATCTCGCCGACTTCAATGGCGTCGAGCATGGCGAGCGCATGTTTCGCGCCGACGCCCTGAACCGATTGCAGGCGGACGAACCAGGCGCGCTCGGAATCACTCAGGAATCCAAAGAGCTTGAACTGGTCCTCGCGCACATGGGTCTCGATATGCAGCGCAACCGGCTTTCCCGGTTCGAGCCGCCCCAGCGTGCGCGACCCCGCGCTCACCAGATAGCCGACGCCATTGACGTCGATGACGGCCTCTTCCTCGCCAACACAATCGACGACGCCCTTGAGCTTTCCGATCACGACGCCATTCCTTTCACGCTATTCCTGTGATGCGCATGACAGACCGCGACAGCCAGCGCGTCCGCGGCGTCCGCATCCGCTTTTGATCCGGGCAGCAGGATAGCGATCATCGCCGCCACCTGCGCCTTCTCCGCCGAGCCGGTGCCCACGACCGCCTTTTTCACGAGCTTGGGGGCGTATTCGCCCACCACCAGCCCCGCGCGCGCCGGCGCCAGCATGGCCGCAGCGCGGGCCTGACCGAGCTTGAGCGCGCTAACGGCGCTGGCGTGGACGAACTGGTCTTCCACCGCCGCTTCATGGGGCTGATGCGCGATCACAAGCTCTTCAATGGCGTTGTAAATGACCGTCAGACGCTCGGCCATGGGCGCTTTTGAGGGCGCCTTGATGACGCCATAACTGACCAGTGACAGGCGCGAACCGGTCTGGTCGATCACCCCCCAACCCGTGGCGTTCAGGCCCGGGTCGATGCCCAATATGCGAATCGCGCTGCTCATCACGCGACAGCATAAAGCACTCGGAACAAAACGCGACCAAACTCTGCACGCCCACCCGTTCAGACCGCATTCAGCTTCTCTCAATCCATAATCGGTGTAAGGTCATTGTCTTTGGGGGAGACGGACATGAGCAAGAAACGCACGCTCTCACGGCGGTCCTTCCTGACCCAGGTCGCCGGCGGCGCCACGGCGATCGGGGCAGCTGGACTGACAGGCTGCACGACGACCGGCGCAGGCTATACCGGCCTGACCGATCAGGATCAGGGACCCTATGCGGACGCCATCGGTTATGGTCGCGGGGGCGCGTATGGCGGCGGGCGAAACTGCACCGATGCGGATCAGGGCCCTTATGCCGATCCCGCCAATCAGGGCCGGAGCTGCCAGGGTCAGTCTGGCTATACCGATAACGACCAAGGGCCTTACGCAGACCCGCCCGGCCAGGGTCGCGGGAGCGGCTATCAGAACAGCTACACGGATAATGACCAGGGTCCTTATGCGGACCCGCCCGGACAGGGCCGCGGAAGCGGATACCAGAACGGCGTCACCGATAACGATCAGGGCCCTTACGCCGATCCGCCGGGTCAGGGCCGCGGCGGCTACCAGGGCGGCTATACAGACAATGATCAGGGGCCGTATGCGGACCCGCCCGGCCAGGGGCGAGGCGGCTATCAGGGCGGCGGACGGCAATGCACCGATGCGGACTCCGGTCCTTATGCTGATCCGTCAGGTCAGGGACGCCGCTGCTAGACAACATGAGCTCCGAACCTGCTTCAATGTCCGGCGCGCTTGTCGACCTCATCGCGCCGCATGAGACGACCGCATTTTTCGAAACCGTCTTTGAGCAGACCCATCTGCATGCGCCGGGGACTGACCGGAACCGCTTCGCCTCTCTGATCAGTCTTGATGCGATTGACCGCATCCTCGCCGAGGACCTGTTGCGTGAGGGCGATCTGTCCATGGCGCGGGCCGAGCCGCGCCTGCCCGATCGCGCCTGGCTGCGAGAGGACGGTCTGGTGGATCGCGGCGAGGTCGCGAGGCTCTATCAGCAGGGCGCGACCTTGATCCTGCCCCAGCTGCAGGCGCGACACCGCCCCCTGGCCGATCTCTGCCGTCAGCTGGAAGCGGAGTTCTCCTGCCCGGTCCAGACCAATATCTATCTCACTCCGCCGAACGCGCAGGGCTTTCAGACCCATTACGACAATCACGATGTGCTGGTGCTGCAGGTCGAGGGATCCAAGCGCTGGCGGCTCTATGACGCTCCTGTGGGCGTACCCTATCGCGGCGAACGCTTCACGCCGGGCCGCTTCGCCCAGACCGAACCGCGCGCAGAGCTGGTGCTGAACCCCGGCGATGTCCTCTACGTGCCGCGCGGGCTGATGCATGACGCAGTCAATGAGGGCTCTGACGAAGCCTCGCTGCACATCACGACGGGCCTTCTGGCCAAGACCTGGGCGGACTTTCTGCTGGAAGCCGTATCCGAAGCCGCCCTGCGCACGCCGCAACTTCGTCGCGCTCTCCCGCCGGGCTATGCCCGCGGCGCGGTCAGCCCGGGGGTGTTTGCGAAAACCTTCGCCGAAGCACTGGAGGCGGTGGGTCAGAACGCGGATATCGAGGCCGTGCTGGGCCTGTTCACCGATGCCGCCCTCACCTCGCGTCCCGCCGATACGCGCGGCGCGCTGACCTTGGGCCCCATCACCGCGGACACGAGACTGAAGCGCCGGGCGCTGATTGCGCTCGATCTCGTGGATGACGGGGATCATGTGGCGCTGGTCGCGCCGGGCGGCGCGCTGAGCTTTGACGCCGCTGCGGAAGCGGGCCTCGAGCGGCTTCTCAAGGGCGATGCAATCAGCCTGGCGGACTTCAGCGCCCTGGATGACGCCAAGGCGCGTGACGTGATGGAACGCCTGATCGCCTATGGCGCAGCGGAGCGGGCCTGAGCCCGCCCCGCCTCGCGCACCGCTAGCGATTGTCCGGCTGGGCGCGCACCAGTTCCAGCCCACGCCGCGTAATGCGATAGGGACCGCCCTGTGAGGACGCCACCGCGCGCTTGGACTTGAGCTTGCGGAACAGGCGCGGGGTGACGCCGGGCATGGCCCAGCCTTCACGCGTGATCAGCTCCACATCAAGGATGCGGCCGGATGAGGTTTTGACGGCCTGCAAACGGCCGCCCTTGGCCAGCGCGTGCAATACGCGCTGTTCGTCTTTTGAAATATCCATGGGTCTGTCGGTCCCGAGGGTCCGCAGCCGGGCTGCAGACACAAGAAATCGGCGCTCACTGGTCACAGCGAGCGGGCTCTTTGAGGCCGCCTCACCCCGCAAATTGCGAGGAGAGGCCCTACCGGGTCTCGGACAGAGTGTTACTCATAAGCGGCCCGGATAGCACAAAAGCCCCGGGCCGCCTATGGTCAAAGGGTCACACCCGGGCGAGCGCCTGCTCGACCACGGCGTCGGCGGTGATGCCGAAATGCTCGTAAAGGGCTTCCGCCGGCGCCGAGGCGCCGAAGCCCTCCATCCCGACAAAGCCGCCCTGAAGACCAATCAGACCATCCCAGCCCCAGCGAATGGCCGCCTCGACCGCCACAACCGGCAGGTCCGGGTTCACGACCGACTTGCGATAGGCTGCATCCTGCTTGAGGAAGGTTTCAAGCGACGGCGCGGAGACGACGCGGGCGTTCACGCCCCTGGCCTTGAGCTTGTCCTGCGCTTCCAGCGCCAGGCCCAGCTCGGTGCCGGTGCCGATGAGGGTGATCTGCGCCTCGCCTTCGGCTTCGCGGATCACATAGGCGCCCTTGGCTGAGAGGTTCTCAGAGCCATCATCCTGACGCGCATGCGGCGCTTTCTGTCGCGACAGCACCAGAACCGTCGGGCCGTCCGTACGCTCGAGCGCGCATTTCCAGGCTTCCGCCGCCTCGACCGCATCGCCGGGACGGTAGACCGCCACATTCGGCATGGAGCGCAGAGCGGTGAGATGCTCGACCGGCTGGTGAGTCGGACCGTCTTCGCCCAGACCGATGGAATCGTGGGTAAAGACATAGATCACCGGCTGATTCATCAGCGCAGAGAGACGGATCGCGCCGCGGCAATAATCGGAGAACACCAGGAAGGTGCCCGAGTACGGACGCAGGCCGCCATGGAGCGCTAGGCCGTTCATGGCGGCCGCCATGCCGAATTCACGCACGCCATAATGGACGTAGGAACCGGAGAAATCGTCCGGCGTGATCGAGGCCATGCCCGGCGCGCGGGTATTGTTGGACCCGGTCAGGTCCGCCGAACCGCCAATGAGGCCCGGGAAGGCTTCCCAGAAGGCTTCAATCGCCTTGCCAGACGAGGCGCGGGTCGCGAGCGCCGGCTTGTCGGCGAGGGTTTTCTTGATGTGGGCGTCAAGCGCGTCGAGCGCGGCTTTCGGCGGCTGGCCGGAGATCTGCGCCTTGAACGCCTCGGCCTTGTCAGACGCCGCGAGACGGGCTTCCCAGGCCTCGCGGGTCTGGCCGCCCAGCTCGGCGGCGAAGCGCCAGCCCTCATAGATCTCATCGGGGATCACGAAGGGCTCATGGCTCCAGCCGAGCGCTTCGCGCGCGCCTTTGATCTCCTCGGCGCCCAGCGGCGCGCCATGGCTGCCGGCCGTGCCGGCTTTCGTTGGCGCGCCGAAGCCGATGGTGGTCTTGCAGGCGATCAGCACCGGCTTGTCAGACATCTTGGCGTCGTTGAGCGCCTTGTCGACGGCGGCGGCGTCATGGCCGTCCACTTCCATCGTGGTCCAGCCCGCGCTCTCAAAACGCTGGCGGTGATTGACCGTGTCAGACAGCGCCGTGTCGCCATCGATCTGGATCGAGTTGTCGTCCCACAGCACCACCAGCTTGTTGAGCTTGAGATGGCCGGCGATGGAGATGGCTTCCTGGCTGACGCCCTCCTGAAGGTCGCCATCCGACGCGATCACCCAGGTGCGGTGGTCCACCAGATCATCGCCGTAATGGGCGTTCATGATCCGCTCGCCCAGCGCCATGCCGACCGCGGTGGAGAGGCCCTGACCCAGCGGACCGGTGGTGGTCTCGATGCCCGGCGCATGGCCGAACTCGGGGTGGCCAGCAGTTTTTGAGCCCAGCTGACGGAAGTTCTTGAGCTCGTCCAGGCTCAGCGCGTCAACGCCGATCAGGTGCAGGATCGAATAGAGCAGCATGGAGCCATGGCCCGCAGACAGCACGAAGCGGTCGCGATCTGCCCACTCAGTGTCCTTGGGATCAAACTTGATGTGACGCGTCCACAGGACAGTCGCGGCGTCCGCCATGCCCATGGGCATGCCGGGGTGACCGGAATTGGCGGCCTCGACCGCGTCCATGGACAGGGCGCGGACAGCATTGGCGAGGGGCTGGATCCGTGCCGGATCAAGAGCGGGCTGGGTCATGTCGCAAGCCTTTTAAGAGCGCGGGTGCGAGGGGGCGTATCCGGAATGTGTTTACACAGCCCTGATGAAGATCAATCAAGGCCCAATCTGTGCGTCAGTTCGCGTGCAGGCGCATCAAACCCGGCCATGTCGCCGGAAAGGATGGAGCGGGCAAGGCTTTTGCCCAGCTCGACGCCCCATTGGTCAAACGGGTTGAGGCCATAGAACAGCGCTTCGACGAACACCTTATGCTCATGCAGCGCCAGGAGCGCGCCCAGCGTTTCCGGGCTCAGCGTCTCCATCACGAAGGTGGCGCTGGCGCGACCGCCGACAATACGGGTGTGCGCGGCAAGCTCGCCCTCGCCTGTGCGGCCATGGGTCAGGGCCGCGCCCTGGGCGGCGAGATTGGCGTTGAGCGCGCGCACGCGCTCATCCTCGCGACCATGATCGGCGATGGCGATGAAATCGACGGGGGCTTCATCCAGCCCCTGATGCAGCCATTGGAACACAGAGTGCTGCAGATCCGAACCGCGCCCGCCCCAGACCAGCGGACCGCAATGGCTTTCGCCCAGAGGACCGCCCTCGTTGTTCACCGACTTGCCGAGGCTCTCCATTTCCAGCTGCTGCAGATAGCTCGCCAGCCGCTCGAGCCGGGAGGAATAAGCCGCCACGCAACGTGAGGGCAGGCTGCGCCCCGCGCGGTTGAAGACATCGACCAGGGCCTTGGCGACCGGCATGTTGCGCGCAAGCGGCGTGGTCGTGACATGCTCGTCCATGGTGCGGGCGCCGGCCAGAAGCCGATCAAACACATCCGCGCCCAGCCCGACTTCCAAGGCCAGCCCGGCGGCGGACCAGAGCGAATAGCGCCCGCCCACCCCGTCGGGGAAGGGGAAGATGCGCGCATCCTCAAGACCAAATTCACGCGCCTTGTCCGGGCAGGCCGTGGCGGCGGCGAAGCGCGGCGCGACGCCCGCCTCACCCAGTCGCTCGACGATCCAGGCGCGTGCGGCGCGCGCATTCATCAGCGTTTCCTGGGTCGTGAAGGATTTGGAGATCACCAGGATCAGGGTGGTCTCGGCGTCAGCGCCTTCCAGAGCGTCATCAAGATCAGCCGGGTCGAGATTGGAGACGAACCGGGTCTCGATCCCCTCGCGGCGATAGGCCTTGAGCGCGTCATAGACAAAGCGCGGGCCCAGATCAGACCCGCCAATGCCGATATTGACGATCCGCCGGACCGGATGACCGTCAAGCACATCCGGACGCCCGACCAGGTCCGCAAAGGCGCGGGTTTTCTTGCGCGTCTCGACCAGCGCAGCGCCTGCCGGCGCATCGCCCAACAGAGCCGGATTTCGACACGCGGGATGCAGCGCCGGGCGTTGCTCGGTCCCATTGACGATCTCGCCTGCGAACAGATGCGCGATCTTCTCGCTGACCTTCAAACGCTCAGCCTGGTCCAGCAGAGCGCGCCAGCCGGACAGATCGATTTTCTGCCGGCGCAGGTCGAGATACAGCCCCGCCGCTTCAAACTGCAGGGCGTCATCGCGCACATCGTCGTCAAGAAGGTCCGCCATCTGGACGTCCGATTGCGTCCGCGCGATCGCCTTCACCCCCGTTTCAGGCGTCATCCCCATCCCCCTCGACCGGGCGTTCCGCCGCCCAGATCAGAACCGTAAGCCCGCCTTCAATGCCCTCTGGTTGAAGTGTGCGCAACGATTTCAGGGTGAGTCCGCTGGTTTGCAGCCAGGCGGTGACCTGAGCCGGCGGGAAGCCGAGCCAGCGATGGTGGTGCTCCAGGCGCAGGCTTTCATGATGATGCTCGGCGAAATCGACCACCAGCAACAGGCCGCCCGGCGCCAGAACGCGCGCGCATTCGGACAGCGCCGCTTGCGGGTCCGGCAAATAGTGCAGGACCTGATGCAGCGTGACGAGATCGGCGGCGCCGGCGTCCAGCGGCAGGGCGGACGCATCCGCCTGACGCACGAAGCGCGAGGACAGGCCCGCCTCGGTCAGCTTGGCGCGCGCCACATGGAGCATTTCACGGCTGAGGTCGACGCCCATGCCTTCGTCAGCCTGATCGATGAACAATTCCAGCATGCGGCCCGTACCCGTGCCCACATCCACATGCTGCTTGAAGGGGCGCCCCTGGGCCAGTTCCACCATGGCTTCTTCCACCGCAGCCTCGGAAAAGTGCAGCGAGCGAATGGTCGACCATTCCTGGGCGGCGGCCTCGAAATACTTGGCCGCCTCTTCGGCGCGCAGACGCTTGAGCTCCTGCAGGCGCTGCCGATCGCGATGCACCTGTGGCTCGTTGGCTTCCGTGAATTCCTCGACAAGCGCCGCGAGACGACTGACGGGTCCGGTGCGCATCAGGCGGTAGAACACCCAGCCGCCTTCCGGAAAGCGCTCGCACAGGCCTGCATCGGCCAGGAGTTTGAGGTGACGGGAAATCCGCGGCTGGCTCTGCCCCAGCACCTGCATGATTTCACTGACCGTCAGCTCGCCCTGGGCCAAGAGCGACACGATCCGCAGGCGCGTCGGCTCCGCCAGAGCCTTGAGCTTCGCCAACAGATCAGATTGCATCGTGTCTCCCGCCCGGCGCCCGTCGCGCCTGAAACCTATCCCCCACCGATTAGCGGGAGAATGGGAAAAAGTCATCTTTCCCGCGCGGCTTGACGTGATTTCAGTTCAGGCCGAGCCGTGTGAAGACGTCTGGTATGGCGGTTTTGAATTTAAAGAAACCCTTCGTGGCGAACGGGTGAAACGCCTGGTCCCAGTCTCGAGTCAGGCTGACGACGCGCAGACCTGAGGCCTCAATCCTTTCCTGCGCCTTCAGGCGTTCATCCCGCACGCCCCCCTGGCAGGGCCGTTGAGTGATCAGCTGACGCACATTGGACGACCGCGCCGCCTCGATCTGATCGGCGACCGAGTCGGCCGCCACGGCCTTGACCCCGAAGCGTCCGGCCGCCCGCTGCGCCCCGTCCTCGAGCGCCGCCTTGCTGAAACGCCGCGCGACCTCGCCAAGCCCGGCCTCGCCGCGCGAAGCGGGCGAAGAGGGGTAGATGACGCATCGGATATCCACATCCTCAACGCCCCAGCTTTCCGCATGCAGATCCTCGTCATGCAGCCACAGGGCGGAAGGCAGGGAGGGGTCGGGTCGCTCTCCGGGCAGGATCGCGCCCGGGCTCGGAACCGGATGGACGGACGGCAAGGCGGGCGCCTCGGGGGCCAGAGAGGCCGGATCGGGCGCAAACCTGCCCTTGGTGTATTTTTCAATATTGGAGGCGCGGGCGAGATAGGTCTTGCCCACCGTCTGCAATCCCCCAACCCAGCGCCAGCTCAGCGTATTGGAGGCTGCATCACCATCGATCAGATGACGCAGGAAATGGTCCGCGCCCAGCACCCAGGGCAGGTCCAGCGTGAAGATCCAGATCGAGGCGAACCACATCCGCGCATGATTGTGCAGATAGCCGGTCTGCATCAGCTCGGTCGCCCACGCATCAAAGCCCTCAAGCCCCGTTCGTCCCTCGATCGCCGCTTCATAGCGCTGGGCCAAGGCCTGGTCCTCGGACACGGCCTTGAAGGCTTGCTCACGCTCAGCCTTGTAGTCGGCCCAGACTGCGGAACGCAGCTCCAGCCACCCCTTCCAGTAGGTGCGCCAGCAGACTTCCTGAATGAACTTCTCGGCGGCCTGAAGGCCATGGGCGGACAAGGCCGCTTGCGCCAGCTCCGCTTCCTGAACGAGCCTGTGGCGCACATGGGCGCTGAGACAGGAAATGTTCGAGCGATCCTGCGGGCCCAAGTCGAAATTGCGCGCGCTGGCATAGGCCCGCCCCATGGCGGGGGTGAACGCCTTGAGACGGCTCAGACCCGCCTTGCGGTCAGGGGCTGGCGGGAGGGCTGCGGGAAACAGGTCAGGCTGGCTCATCGGGGCGGAACTAGGCCGCGGAACAGGTCAGGAAAGCGCGCCTGATGAAAGATTGTCGAGCAAGTGAGCCCGACGGGTCGTCGTGAACAGGGCGGAAACCACCCCCGGGCTCGCCAAGGCGGCCTGCAAGCCGGCGGGCGGGGGCACCCGACCTCTTCCGGAAGCTCCGCCGCGCAGGCGCTTGGCGAGCGGATAGAGATCGGCCGGCGTTCTGGGCGGACGCAGCGCCGGTGGCGCATCCCCCGCGGTTTCAATGGCGATGATCCGAACGCCCAGATCCGAGGCGCGTTGAAGCGTGGCGCGCTCACTGGCGTCAAGAAAGGGGTGAACCGGCGCCATCAGAACATCGAACCACCCCGCATCCAGCGCCCAGTCCAGCGCCTCGCCGCGGCCCGTGGCGCCCAGCCAGCGATAGGCGCCCGCGCGTTTGAGGGCCTGAAGTCTCGCCAGCAGATCCGAATGCAGCTCGTGAGGCGCGGCTCCGTGAAGGATCAACAGGTCCACGCCCTCCCGTCCCAGACGACCAAGGGAGGCGCGCAGACTGTCTTCCACACCCTCCGGCGAGAGATCGCGACGACGCCCCCAGAGCCCATGACTGGACAGCCCGACCTTGGTGGATACGGCGAGCGTCTCGCCGTCAAAGGCCCTCAAGGCGCGCCCCAGCCGATGTTCGCACTCGCCCGCCCCATAGGACGGCGCCGTATCGAAATAGCGGATGCCGCGGTCAAAAGCCTCTGCAACCAGGGCCTGTGTCCTGGCGCGCGAGACAAGTCGCGTGCCATGAGCGCCTGACACGCCGAATCCAAGGGAGGAAAGCTCAACCATTCCCTTACGCTAAGCCCGTTTCACGCGGTTCGCTACGCTTCGCTGCCGCATCAGGGCCCGGCAGCAATACTTGACAAGAACACAGTTAAGGCCAGCTAATC
>NZ_DJIQ01000038.1:0-7566 GCF_002433705.1 Oceanicaulis sp. UBA6590 | reverse complement strand
AAATGCGCACCCGAAATGCGCTCTGGGGAGGAGCTAAATGTTTAAACAAATCATGGGGGCCTCTGTGGCCGCCCTGTGCTTCGCGACTGCACCATCGCTGGCGCAGACTTGGGATTTCACCGCCGGCAAGTCTTACGTGTTCGGCGACAGCCTGTCAGACACCGGCAATGTATTCCTCGCCGCCGGCGCGGGCGCTCCGCCTGTCTATTTCAATGGGCGGTTCTCGAATGGCCCCGTCTGGCATGAATATCTGACAGGAGACACGCTGGCCCTCTCGCCCTTTCTGACCGGCATCATTGGCGACGCCTCGAACGGCATCAACTTCGCCCATGGCGGGGCCCGCACCTATGGCTTCGCCAGCAGCCCGGGCGGCCCGATCCTGCCCGGTTCCATAGAACAGGCCCAGTTCTACGCCGCAGGCGTGGCCAATGGCAGCATCGCCGCGCCGACGAGCTCGGACATCTTCTCGATCTGGATCGGGGGCAACAACTTCCTGTCCGCGCTCAGCGGAGCGCCGCTCGACATCAATCAGGGCGTCGCCGACATCCAGCAGACCCTGACCACCCTCGCGAGCGCCGGGGCCCGACGCTTCGTACTCTTCGGCGTGCCGCCCATCGGGACCTCCGTTGAAGCGCCTGCGCCGTTCGATGCGCAATTCGACCAGGCCGCCGCCCAGTTCAATCTGGGACTGCGCAGCGTGGACGCCGCCATCAGCGCACAGTTCGGCGCCGATGTGCTCTACATCAATGTGGAGGATCTGCTGCTTGACCTGTACGCCGACCCCGCCGCCTACGGGTTCAGCGAAGTTCGGACCGATTGCGTCAGCCAGGGATTGCTTCTGGACGCCTGCCCGGCCGACTGGAGCGATTATGACGGCATCCATCCCACGACCCAGTCCCACGCCGTTCTGGCCGCCTTTGTGGTGGCGAGCGGGATGAACGACGATTATGCCGGCCAGAGCGCCGGCGGGTTGTCCGAGCACGCCTATCAGGTCAGCCGGCATCTGATCGTGGATGCGATGGATGAGGCCGGACGCGCCCGCCAACAGACCGGTCCCTATCTGACCGGCGGCTGGCTGGACGGCTCGGTGGATGCAGAGGCCGGACGCGCCGGCGTCGACTATGACGGGTGGTCCGTGTCGGGCGGCTTCAACGCCAATCTGGACAATGGCTTCTTTGCAGGCGGACGCGTCAGCTTCGCAGACACGACCAGCAGTGTGGATTCCGCGCTCGCGGCGTCCGGCGAGGCTGAAACCTTCGCCATCGCCGTTCATGGCGGCTGGTCCACCGGCGCCTTCTATGTGCTCGGCGGCGCCGGTCTGGGCCGCACCGACATGGACACGATGCGCGCCACGGGATTCGCGCCCCGCAACTCCGTCACGGGCTCCTGGGTCATTGACCACAGCTTCACCGCCCTCGAGGCCGGATTCGACTTCACGCCGGCAGAAGGCTTCATCCTGACCCCCTATCTGCGGGGCGTCTTCACCGATTACGAGCTGGGCACGAATATCGAGCAGGGCGTCCTGCTTGCGGGTCGCTATCAGGAGACCGATTTCAGCAGCACCCTGTATGAAGCCGGGCTCCGCGCTGAATGGCAGGTCAGCGACGCCGGCCAGCTGACAGCCGGCCTCGCCTATGAAAGCGAGGACGACGCCGAGCGAACACTTGGCGTGCTGCTCAACGACGTGGACCTGTCCACCGCACAGGCGGGTGGAAATGAGGATGGCGTGCTGCGCGCTCAGCTGGGGTATGTGGCGGAAATCCGCGACCGGTTGAGCATCGCCCTGACCGCAGCGGGCCGGACCGGAGACGGAACGGAAAGTCTTCAGGCTCGCCTGCAGGTTCGACTGGGCTTCTAGACGCGAGGTTGAGCCCGGCTGTCCTCAAGCCGCCGGGCTCAACCCAGCTTTTCCTCCACCAGACGAATGGCTTCGCGGACAGCCTCATCCACCGACATCTCGGAGGTGTCGAGTTCGATGGCGTCATCCGCCTTGAGCATGGGGGCATCGGCCCGGCTGGCGTCCCGCGCATCGCGCTGGCGCAATTGGCCCAGCACCTGCTCGAAGCTGATATCCTCACCCCGATTGACGAGCTCGGCCCGACGTCGCCAGGCGCGGGATTCCTCATCCGCGGTGACGAACAGTTTCACATCCGCATCCGGGCAGATCACCGTGCCGATATCGCGGCCATCCAGCACGGCTCCGCCGGGCTGAGTGGCGAATATGCGCTGCACATCGAGCAGCGCGGCGCGCACCCGCGGATGGGCCGAAACAACGCTGGCGGCGACGCCGGCGCCCGCCGTGCGGATCTTGCCCTCATCAATGGCGTTCACATCCAGCGTGCGTGCAACCTCTTCCGCCGCGTCGGCGTCTTCCGGCGGCAGGCCCTTCTCGATCATGGCGACGGCCACGGCGCGATAGAGCGCGCCGGTGTCGAGATGCGGCACGCCGAACCGCGCCCCCAGCGCGCGCGCAATGGTCCCCTTGCCAGAGGCGAGCGGACCATCCACGGCGATGATGACAGAGCGCGGTGAGCCGACCATCAGTCGAGCGCAGCCATGTCTTCGTCGGAGATGTCGAAATTGGCGAAGACGGTGCTCACATCATCGAGGTCTTCGAGCGCTTCCATGAGCTTCATCACGGTCGCCACCTTGTCGCCGGTCACCTCGATCAGGTTCTGCGGCTTCCAGATGATGTTGGCGGATTTGGCTTCGCCGAACTTCTCCTGCAGGGCGGAGCTGACTTCGGCGAGGTCTTCACGCGCGCAGTAGATGACGTGTTCCGGCGCAGGCTCGCCATCGTCATCCACGAGATCTTCCTGCACCACGTCTTCTGCGCCCGCCTCGATGGCGGCTTCGAAGATGGCTTCTTCATCGGCGACCGAGGCCGGGAAGCGGATCTCGCCCAGCTGGTCGAACATGAAGCTGACCGAGCCGGTCTCGCCCATGTTTCCGCCATTCTTGGAGAAGGCGGCGCGAATGTCGCTGGCGGCGCGGTTCTTGTTGTCGGTGGAGGCTTCCACGATCAGGCCGATGCCGGCCGGACCGAAGCCCTCATAACGGATCTCGAAGTATTCTTCGGCGTCGCCGCCCGCCGCCTTGTTGATGGCGCGTTCGATATTGTCCTTGGGCATGGACTGACCCTTGGCGTTCTGAACGGCAAGGCGCAGACGCGGGTTCATGTCCGGATCCGGGCCGCCCATTTTCACGGCGACCATGATTTCCTTGGACAAACGCGAGAACAGTTTGGCGCGAGCCTTATCCTGGCGACCTTTGCGGTGCTGGATATTGGCCCATTTTGAGTGGCCGGCCATGGTCGAAACCTCCGGGTGGGCGAATGGCGCGACGGCTTTTGCAAAGCCGCATGAATTCTTGGAGCGGGCCTTCTACCCCATTGAGGGCGCTTCGGCCAAGACCTTGAGCGCTCAGCGCCTGCACTGGTCTTCAGCGGCGGGGCATGGCATTGAACCGGGGTATCCGCTTTGATGTTCCCTAAAGGCGCCCCATGACCGTTATCGCCGTTATTCCCGCCCGTTACGGCTCCACGCGTTTTCCTGGCAAACCCCTTCACGAAATTGCCGGCGTGCCCATGGTCGAACGCGTGCGCCGTCTGGCCGCAGCCGCGCCCTCCATCGACCGGGTGATCGTCGCGACCGATGACGCACGCATCCTGGCGGCGGTTGAAGGCTTTGGCGGCGAAGCCGTGATGACGCCGGAAAGTTGTCGCAACGGCACGGAACGCGCCTTTGAAGCGGTCAAGGACTTCGCCAAACCAGACGATGTGATCGTCAATCTGCAGGGTGATGCGCCCCTGACGCCGCCCTGGGTGGTGGACGCCGCCGCCGCCGCCATGAAGGCGGACCCGGCGTTGAAACTGGCGACGCCCGCCGTGGCGCTGAGCGAGGATGCGCTGGACAAGCTGAGCGAGGCCAAGCGGCGCGGAGAAGTGGGCGGCACCACCGTCGTTTTCGACAAGGCCATGAACGCCCTGTACTTTTCAAAGGCCATCATCCCGTTCAAGCGCGAGAATACGGGCCTGCCGATCTACAAGCATATCGGACTTTACGCCTATCGCTTCGACACCCTGTCCGAGCTCGTAGCGCTGGACCCGAGCCCGCTTGAACTGACCGAGAGCCTTGAGCAATTGCGCGCGCTTGAAAACGGCATTCCGATCCGGGTCGTGCTGACCGAATATCGCGGCCGCACGCCCTATTCGGTGGACTCCCCGCGCGACGCCGACGTCGCCGCCGACATCATCGCCCGTGAAGGAGAGATCCTGTAATGCTTCTGATACTGGCCCGTCATGGCAACACCTTCGGTCCTGAAGACACTCCGGTCTGGGTCGGGGCGAACGAGGATCTGCCGCTGGTCGAAAAAGGCCTCGAGCAATCGCGCGCCATGGGCGAAGCCTTGCGGTCGCTCAACCAGCTGCCTGACCGCATCCTGGCCGGCCCTCTCAAGCGCACGCGTCATGGCGCCCGCCTGGTCGGGGAGGTTTGCGGTTTCACGGGCGAGGTGGAGATTGATGAGCGCCTCAAGGAGATCGATTACGGGGTCTGGGGCGGCAAGACCGACGCCGAGATCACCGAGAGCTGGGGCGAAAGCGCGATCGCGGACTGGCGAGACCGGTCCATTCCGCCAACCGGCGCCGGCTGGAGCCCCACGGTCGAGACCCTGAAGTCCAATGCCCGGAGCGTGCTCGAATCCGTCTCCCGGGACCGCAGCGAGGACACGGTTGTATTCATCCTCACCTCCAATGGCGTTTTGCGTTATTTTCATGAGCTTCTGGCTGGCCAGGACGCGCCGACAGAAGACGCCAGGGTGAAAACCGGCCATATGGGCGCCGTGCGCATCACTGCCGACAGTCGCGAGCTGCTGGGATGGAATCTCTCTCCGGACGCCTTCGTCGAGGCTCTGCGTTCGTGAACTGGAGCTGGCGTCTCTCGTCCGTCACCCTGGCGACCCTCCTGACGCTGAGCGCCCTCTTCATCGCGGCAGGCGGACTGGGACTGGCGACCTCGGTCGGCCTGGCCGGTCTGATCTTCACGCCTGTGGTTTTCGTCTCCGGCTGGCGCGCCTTCAAGAGCGCGCCCACCCTGGTGTTTCTGGGCGTCCTGAGCATCGGGTGGGTCTGCCTGTCCCATCTCTGGTCGCCCTATGACAAGCCCGATCAGGTCTACAAGCTGGCGTTGCTGACCCCATTGTTCGTGCTCGCGGCCTATATGGCTTGTCGCCTGACCGAAGAAGAGGCGGACCGCCAGCGCCGCGTCCTTGTCGCCGGCGCCTTGCTCGTTGGCGGTTACTTTCTGGTCGAAGCCCTGAGCGGCGGACTGATTGGCGGCTGGATCGAACTGAATCTCGAAGAATCCACGTATCCGGCTGAAGCTGTGCGCAATGCGAAGGTGACCCTGTCACGTGGCGCGACCGCCTTCATGATGCTGGCCGGCCCCGTGGCTCTGGCGTTGTGGCGACGCCCCGACGCCGCTCAGCGCGGCCTGGCTATGGCGCTGATGGTGATGGCGGGCTTCGCCTCGGCGAGCTTTGATGTGGAAGCCAACATCCTGGCCCTTCTCTTCGGCCTGATCGTGGCCGGCGCCACATTGTGGAGCGGGCCCGTGGCGCCGCAACTGATGGTGCTGGGCGCCGGCGTCTGGGTGCTGGGAGCGCCCCTTTTCATGGGACTTGGCCTGGCCCTGCTGCCCGATCCCGTCGAAGACTCCCTCCCGCTGTCCTGGGCCTGGCGCCTGGAAATCTGGCAAGCCGTTCTCGAGCAGATTCGTCAGGCCCCCCTGATCGGGCATGGTCTGGACAGCATGCGGGCCATGAGCGATCCGACCCCGTATCGCGACATCACCATCGATCGGTTGCCGCTGCATGCCCACAATGCCGGGCTCCACATCTGGATGGATGCCGGCGCGGTCGGCGCGATCCTGTGCGCAGCCACGCTGTTTGCGCTGGTGGGCGCCCTCGGACGGGCCCGGTTGACCCGCGACCAGCTGGCCGGCCTCGCCTATGTGGGCGGAATCTGGCTGGTCAGCGTCATGCTGGGGTATGGCGTCTATCAGGAATGGCATCACGCCGCCCTGGCGTTGGGCGTGTTCTCGGCGTTCCTGAACAGGACAGACTGACCCCGCAGCGACGCCCGTCCCACGGCGCCATTCTTGCTCGTATGCTCCCAACCGCCTTCAAGAGCGGATTGCGCGTATCGAGGAGAACACCATGTCGTCCCGGATTGAGGCACAGGCGCCGTCTTTCGCCGCCGCGCGAACCGCACGCAAGATCAATCCGCTTCAGGTGTTCGTCCTGTCTGACATGAGCGCGATCAGCCTGTCTGGCATCCTGCTTCAGGGGCTGCACGCCCTGACGGCTCACCCTCAGGCCTCGGGAGAACTCGCCGTCTTCTTCGTCTCGGGCGTGCTTCTGATGGGCTGGTTCAATGCGCAGGGGCATTACCGCACCCGCCAGCCGGTAATGGGCGCGGCTGGCGCCGTGCTCAAGGCCTGCGCCCTTGCCTGCATCGCTCAGATCGCTGGCCTCGCCGCTTACGGCGCGCTCGACCAGGCCTGGCCCTTGGCGGTCAGCTGGATGTCTGTCCTCTGTCTTGTCCTGGCCTTGCGGGTCGGGGTGCGCGCGCTGTTCACGGCCACGGGCGGCTGGCTGGAACCGGTCACGGTCCTGGCGCCTCAGGCGCTGACCTTGTCTCCGGACAGCGTTCTGTCACATCATCAGGGGCATGGGTTGCGCGCTGAGCGCAGCCTGGGCCTGGAGCCGTTCGGGCAGCTGAGCGAAGCCGCGCTGCATGAACAGGTCGAAGCCCTGTCGCGCCGCCCGGTCTTCCTGGCTCCCGACGCAGACACCCAGGCGATCGCCGCACGACTGGCGCGCCTTCTGACCGCACACGGCGCCCGTTTCTATTATCGTCCGGCCATGGGAGTCCTTTCTAACGAGGCGCTCGACACCGTCGCCTTCCCGCCCGCAGACGGCCTGATCCTGTCCCTGCACGATTCGCTGGACCGCCCCTTCGCCCAAGCGCTCAAACGCGGCTTTGACATTGCAGCCTCGCTGGGCGCCCTGATCTTCCTGAGCCCGCTCCTGGCTTGCCTCCTCTTCGCCATCCGTCGGGATGGCGGCCCGGCCTTCTTCAGCCAGAAACGATTGGGCGCGCAGGGCAAGGTCTTTGGCTGCCTGAAATTCCGCACCATGGTGGTGGACGCCGAGGCGAAGCTGGAAGCGATCCTGGCGAGCGACCCCGAACGTGAGGCGCAATGGCGCGCCTATCAGAAGCTGGATGATGATCCGCGCATCACGGCGGTCGGCAAGTTCCTGCGCATGAGCAGCCTGGATGAGCTGCCGCAACTGATCAATGTGCTCAAGGGCGATATGAGCCTTGTGGGACCGCGGCCCATGACTCTGGACCAGCAGGAGCCCTATGGCGAGGCGCTTCTGGAGTATCAGCGGGTGCGGCCGGGGCTGACCGGGCTATGGCAGGTCAATGGCCGTAACGAGACCACTTTCGAGGAGCGCGCCCGGCTGGACCGGTATTATGTGCACAACTGGTCGCTCTGGCGC
>NZ_DJIQ01000018.1:0-6432 GCF_002433705.1 Oceanicaulis sp. UBA6590 | reverse complement strand
GGGCCCCCATTCACGCCCCCTTCATCCCTCATCGCGCAGGCTCTGCGAAACTGGCAAAGGGGGGCAGCCATGAGAGTAATCCTGAAAGCCGCAGCGGTCGGTCTGGCGCTGGGCATTCTCACTTTCGGGGCGAGCGCCAGCGCGCTGGCGGCTGACCCGGAAGGGCGGTTTCGCATTTCAGCGGAAATGGATGGCTATCTGACTATCCATTCCGATGGCTCGATGGATCTGGATGCGGCGCTTGCCAGCGAAATTTTCGGGATCAGCTGGCCGCCCTCGGGCGTGGGCTGGGGCAACTGGGTGCGCACGGGCGAGGGGGAGATAACCTTCACCTATACCGGCGATCAGGGCGAGCTGACGTATATTTGCGGCGACTGGCCGGGCTATGCCGTGGGCGAGTCCCTGGATGCGGGCGAGCTGTGCTGGCTGGGCCATGGCGCGGGCGAGGGGCTGGAGCTCGATTCCGCCACGCGGGTGGAGTAGGCCAGCGGCTAGGCCACCTGTTCGGTCTGGCGCACCTTCTCGCCCATAATGCCGTTGGCGCGGATGGCGCGCTGGCATTCAAAGCTGCCCGCCCGGAAGGCGCGGCAGGCTTCGGGACGCTCCTCATAGACCGCGCAGATGGCCTGACCGGTCTCGAGTTTGAGATGGGTGCAATGCCCGCAGGAAAAATCCACAAAGCTGCGCTCGCCCTCCTGAAACAGGCTTTCAGGCGGCAGCTTGCGGTCCCGATCTTCGGGCAGCAGGACCAGATAACGCGGATGCTTGCTGAAACAGCAGGCTCCGCAGGCGACGCAGTCAAACGCCGTATTGGACATCGTGTGATGCAAGACCCACCGCGCGTGGACGGCCTCCCGTCCCGGCCCGCGGCGAGCGGCATTTAGAGCAAAACGAAACAGCGCGCATCAGAAATCTTGAAGGGGCGAAATCGCGCTCATCCCCCGTTAAGGCGGGGCATGCTGTGCTGGCGTCAAAGAGGGGGAGCCACATGAAAACCGCATTATCCGTTCTGACCATGCTGGCCGCGATCAGTTCGGGGGCTGTCGCGCAGGACCGGCCCTCATCCGTTGGCGAGGCGTATGCCGTCGAGATTGATGGGCTGGGCGCGTGCGAGGTTGATTTCCAGTCCTATGTATACGGCGGGGATCGCGGTGACATTTCCATGTCGTGCGACAGTGGCGACAGCACGCGGGGCATGTGGGAGTTCACGCATGGCAGCGATCTCTTCATCCATATCGAACCCCTGGGCGAGCCTGAGCTGTGGCGCGATGGCTGCGAGGACTGGCCGATCATCGAAGAAGGCGAAACGGTGATGGATCCGTGCTGGATGTCCTCGCTGCGGGGCGCGCCGGTCCGCGTCACACGAACCCGATAGAGGCGCCCTGATGACCCGCCTGATTTTGAACGCCAGTGTGGCGCTCGTGCTGTTCCTGAGCGGCGCGGCGACAGCGCAGGACGCCCCGCTCTACCCTGAGGACGTAGACGCAAGCGCTGTCATCGACGCGGCTCTGGCGCAGGCCCGCGATGAGGGGAAACAGGCGCTGATCGTCTTTGGCGGCGATTGGTGCCATGACAGCGTCGGGCTGGCCGAAACGCTTGAGGACAATGATCGGCTCGCCAGCCTTGTGCGCGAGCATTACGTGCTTGCCCGCGTGGATGTGGGCCATCGCCACCGCAATCAGGACCAGCTGCACCGCTTCGGTCTTGAGGGGACTTTCGGAACGCCCACCGTCGTCATTGCATCCGGGGAGGGCTATGCGCTCAACGGCATGACCGCCCATGACTGGCGCACCGCCTATAACGCTGCGCCGTCCGATATCGCCGCCTATCTCAGCCATTATGGCGGGGCGGACTGGGATGGCTCCCCCGTCGCCAGCGCCGATCTGGGCGCGATTGCGGAAAGCTGGCCGCCCTACCAGGCCGCCGTGGCTGAGCTGACCCGCCGGATGGAGGCGGGCGAGCTTGGCCCGGATGACGGCGTGGCCTACAGCGCCTTCATCAATGGCATGGCCCGCTCCATCGCCCGGTATGGCATGGGTCAGGAAGCTGAGGCGCAAGGCATTTCTATTGCTGACAGCGCCGATCTAGACGCGCTCGGCGTGACGCCGTCAGAGGATCTGAGCGAGGCCGTGCAAGCGCGGGCGGACGAGATCGAGTTCGATCTGATCGCCCGGTTTGAAGCCCAGACCGAAGAGACGCGCGCCGCCATGGCGGGTGATGCTGCCGGACACGAGGAACGCTGATCATGAAGCTCGCCCTGTTGAGCCTTGCGCCCGCCCTGGTGATGGTCGCGTCTTCCATCGCCATGGCCGAGGACGCGCCCTCCCCGGCGGGTCAGGTCTATCAGATGGGCTCTCCGGGCGGGGATGAAGGCTATCGGGTGAGTTTTGACGCGGATGGCTCGCTGAGCGTCAGCTTTAACGGCTTGCACCCGCCTTTCTCGCAGGGGGAGGATGGCCAATGGGTGATGGAGTCTTCAGGCGCGGTGACAATCACGGGCGAAGACCTGCCGCTTCTGGCGCCGGGGACGGACAGCGCGCTGCGAGCGCTGGCCTGCGCTTGAGGTTGGTGATTATTACGATCAATTGCCTTGCTGGTGGACCGGAGAAGAGCCCGATGGCTGGTTCGGGCGGATCGAATGAACGGTTGAACGAAATCTAAAGGCGTCTAGCTCACAAACACGGTAAATCACTCGCCGTGATCAGGATGACTTATGACCTTTCGCAGCTGCGCCCTGGCCCTCAGTCTGGCCGTGTTCTCGCCTCCGGCCTTCGCTGACATACCCCCCGAATATCGCAATCTTCTGGCCGAGGCCGACCGGCGCGGGATCGATGATGACCGCTTCGCGGAAACGGCGGACATGGTTGCGGTACTGGTTGATGGCGGCCGGGCGGCGGTGCATGCGGATGTGATCGCGCATCTACCTGACCGCGCGGGCGCCCTTAGTGACTGGCCCCTGCCAGAGCCCCAGCCAGAGCCTGCCGCTGCTCCCGAATCTGTGCCTGAACACCGTTCCATCGGCGCCGCGCCCGTGGATCTCGCCGAAGCGCCAGACGGGTCGGGCGGCTGGCTCGCCGCGCCGATCCGCGCCTTGCAGGGCGAGAAATGGTCCGGGCAGATCCGCGCGGGGGTTCAGGTCGAGGATGGCAATACCGACCTTATGGACTTCTCGTTTGCGTTCGAGCTGGACCGGGAGCTGCCCCGGGGCTGGCGGGTCGACAATCAGTTCGAGTATTTCCTCACCGAGAACGGAGACCGCACGAGCCGGGACAACTGGCTGGTCGAGAGCCGCCTGTCGCGCGAACTGGACTCAGGCTTCGGCTACTACGCGGGCGGCTCCTATGAACGCGATCTCGTGGGCGCCTATGAGCAGTCCGCCTTCGCAACCGCAGGCGGGGTCTGGCATGCGATTGATCGCGAGCGCATGGACCTGGAGCTGCGCGCCGGTGTCGGCCATCGTTGGCGCGAACGCGCCGGCAGCGGGCAGAGGCTGGATGACTGGGTGGCGGAAGCGGCGTCTGATTTCAGTTTCCAGATCAACGACACCAGCCGGTTTGAATCCAAGACGACGGTCTATGGCGGCGGCGGGTCCCGGGTGGATCAGCGCTTTACGCTGACCAATCGCCTGTTCGGGCACTGGGCGGTCCAGACCGGTCTGCACATCGAACACGAGTTCGAGACAGAACCGGGTTTCGAACCCACCGACACCCGTCTCGACGTGTCTTTGCTCTACGGCTTCTGAGCACTGTTATACGAGACAACTTTCACTGGTCCGCGTTTGCCCTTAATCTTTGCGAAACGTGCAAAGACACCAGGGGACGCACATGACACGGCTGCTTTCCATCCTGCTGGCAGGATCCACGCTCATGGGCGCTTCGGCGTTCGCCCAGACCGCCGGCGGTCAGTCCGGTTATGACGAGAGCCTCGACGCGATTTCACCGAGCGATGAAGCGGTCAGCATTGGCCTGGCGGGCGAAGACCCCGCCGACATCGCCCGTTATCTGCTGGCCGCCAACGGCGCCGCCGGCGGAGCGCAGCTCTCGCCTGACGGCTCCAGGGCCGCGTTCCGCTGGTCGATCACGGGAGAGCCGCAATTGTGGATCATGGACGCCGAGGGCGGGCAGCCCACGCGTCTGACCTATGGCAATGGCATCACCTTCTTCCGTTGGACGCCGGATGGCGACAGCCTGATCTACGGCGCGGACAATGACGGGAATGAGCAGGAAGCCTATTACCGCATCACTGCTGACGGATTGCACGAGGACCAGGTCTTCCCCGCGGAAGACGGCGCCTTCCGGGTGTTCGGGGATTTCGGCGCGGACGGCCAGACCATCGTTTTCGCCTCGACCGCCCGCAATAATCTCGATTTCGACATCTACACGGCGGATCTCGAAACCGGCGAACGGTCCATGGTCTATGAGGGGTCGTACGCCAACTATCCCGGCGCGATCTCGCCTGACGGGCGCTTCGTGACCGTCAGCCAGTCCCGGGGCGAGGATTCCGATGATCTGGGGCTTCTGAGTCTGGAGACCGGGGCCTTCACCCCGATTTCCGCGCCCGAGCGCCGCGCCGCGCACGGTTCCATTGCGTGGCAGGACGATTCCTCAGGCTTCTATCTCGTCTCAAATCGCGGGCGCGAATACAGCGCTCTCATGAGATATGATGTCTTCACCAACAGCTTCAGCCTGGTGGAAAGCGCGCCGCATGACATCGAGAGCGTCTATCTGTGCGGGGAGAACGATCGTTATCTGGTCTGGAGCGTGAATGAGGGCGGCTATTCCCGGCTTCACGCTCGGGATCTGTCGACGGGAGAAACGCTACCCACGCCGGCGCTGGCCGAAGGCGTCTACGGGATCAGCTGCACGGATCATTCCAGCCGCGTTCTGATCAATGTGAACGGTTGGCGCACGCCGGGCGGCTTCCAGCTCTGGGACATGCAGACCGGCGAGGTGTTCGACACCTTCTCCGCCTCCATGGCGGGGCTGGATGCAGAGCGTCTCGTGCGGCCCGAGGATGTGCGGATCACCGCGCGTGACGGGGTGGAGCTGCAAGGGCTTCTCTATTTGCCTGATGACAGCTCCCGCACCGATGACCGGCTGCCGCCGGTGGTGTTCTTTGTCCATGGCGGGCCGACCTCCCAGTCGCGTCCGACCTTTGACGCCATCGTCCAGTATCACGTGGATCGGGGCATGGCGGTGTTTGAACCCAATGTGCGCGGCTCGACCGGTTTCGGGCATACCTATGTGACGCTCGATGACCAGGAGAACCGCCTGGAATCCATCGCCGATCTGGTGGACATGCTCAACTGGCTGGGCGAGGACGGCCGAGTGGATGCGGATCGCGCCGCTGTGGTCGGCGGGTCCTATGGCGGCTATGCCGTGAACGCCGTGCTGGCGAACTTCCCGGGGCATTTCAAGGCGGGCGCGTCCCTCTATGGCGTGGCGGACTGGGTGACGGCGCTCGATATCGCCTCGCCCGCGCTCAAGGCGTCTGATCGCATCGAGTACGGCGACATCACCGAGCAGCGCTGGCGCGATTACTACACCGAGAATTCGCCCATTCGTCAGGCGGACCAGATCAATGTGCCCGTGCTCTACTCGCATGGCGTCATGGATCCGCGCATTGATATTGCAGAGACCGAAGTGATGGTGCGCACCCTGCGCGAGAACGGCGTCCGGGCGGACTTCATCCGGATCCCGGATGAGGGCCATGGCTGGCGCAAGCTGTCCAACCAGCTCTTCTATTACCGTCGTCAGGCCGAGTTCCTGGAAGAGGTTCTGGGGCTGGAAACCGACCAGTAGCCATTGGCCCCGGGTAAGGGCCACGACCGCAAAACTTCTGGTCATGCTGACAACGCATGTCGTGATGGCGGGCGGTTGCGGCGGCGCAGATCGCTCGGATGTGTCGCGTTCTTCCGACTGGATTGCGGAACAGGCCGCCTCGGCCCTGGCGGAGGAGATGCGCCCATCTCGACGAGGGGCTTTTACACGGTGAGCTCCCAGGGGCGAGAATAGACAGATCGATATCTTAACCTCATGGGATCAGACTCTCATCACACACAGCGGGAGAGACCTGATGAAGCGCATGACCCTTGCCGTTACAGCGGCGGTCGCAACGTGTCTGGCCAGCCCGGCCGTGGGGCAGGACGACGTGCTCACCCCGGCGGGGAAAAGCTACACGGTCGGTGTCGATCTTGATGATCTGCCGCTGGTCTTCGAGCCGGCTGAAGCGGGCGCCATGTCGGGCGCCGGACAGCTGGGCGAGGACGGCGGCCGCAATAGCGCGCCAGTGGCTTGGGAGCGTGAAGGCAGCGCGATCACGCTGACCTTTGAGCGCGGCGGCGATCTCGGCGACCGTCAGACCCGGTGCGACCCCTGGCCGGATATTCCCGTCGGGGAAGGCGTGCTGGCGCGCTGCGTCATGGACGGTTTC